>CAMAQW010000022.1 GCA_945860335.1 Sediminibacterium ginsengisoli
TCTGTTGCAAAAGATTACATGCATGAAAATATAAGGTGTAATTCTATTTCACCTGCGCGCGTGCACACACCTTTTGTGGATGGATTTATTGCAAAAAATTATCCGGGTAAAGAAGCTGAAATGTTTGAAAAATTATCTGCATCACAACCCATTGGTAGAATGGCAAAGCCCGAAGAGGTAGCCGCACTCGCACTTTATTTAGCCAGCGATGAAGCTTCATTTATTACAGGATGTGACTATCCAATAGATGGTGGATTTATAAAACTCAATAATTAATTTTTTTAGATATAAATAGAGCAAGCAATGAAACTTATAAGATTTGGACAAGAAGGACATGAAAAACCGGGCATCATTATAAATGATACTTGGTATGATGTATCGGGTATTGTAGCTGATTACAACGAAGCTTTTTTTGCAAACAACGAAATTGAAAAAATTAAATCGGCGATTGTTGCGGGCGTATCCCTTCCAGTTGTAGATCCTACTACCAGACTGGGTTCTGTGGTAGCGCGCCCTTCAAAAATTATTTGTATTGGCCTTAATTACGTAGACCACTGTCTCGAAACCAATGCACCTATTCCAGCAGAGCCCGTTTTATTTTTTAAATCTACAACAGCACTTTGTGGTCCTAACGACGATGTTGTGATTCCAAAAAACAGCGTAAAAACAGATTGGGAAGTAGAACTGGCTTTTGTGATAGGCAAAAAAGCTTCTTATGTAGAGGAGGCAGACGCACTTGATTATGTTGCAGGTTACTGTTTACACAATGATTATAGTGAAAGAGAATTTCAATTAGAAAGAGGTGGACAGTGGGCTAAAGGAAAGGGTTGTGATACGTTTGCACCACTTGGACCATTTTTAGCAACCCCCGATGAAATTACAGACGTTAATAATTTAAAAATGTGGTTAACTGTAAATGGTAAAACCTATCAAAATAGTAACACGTTAAACCTAGTTTTCAAAATACCTTTTTTGGTGTATTACTTAAGCCAGTTTATGACCTTATTACCGGGCGACGTCATTAGCACAGGAACCCCTCCTGGCGTGGGTTTGGGCATTAAACCAGAACCTGTTTATGTAAAGCCTGGTGATGTTATTGAATTAGGCATCGAAGGATTAGGCACTAGTAAACAAACAGCGGTTGCGTACACAAAAAAATAAAAAATGGCAGCACAACAATATTTTTTAGCACTCGATTTAAAAGATGATCCTACATTAATTTCGGAGTACAAAGCATACCATCAAAATGTGTGGCCAGAAATTATTGAAAGCATTAAAACTGCAGGCATTACCTGTTTGGATATTTACTGTGTAGCCAACCGTTTATTTATGGTATTAGAAGCCAATGAAAATTTTTCTTTCGAAGCAAAGTCTGCGGCAGATGCAGCAAATGAAGTGGTTCAAAAATGGGAAACATTGATGTGGACATACCAACAGGCGATGCCAGGATCAAAGCCTGGAGAAAAATGGGTGCTGCTAGAAAAAATTTTTACACTTCCTCAATAAAACAATATGGAATTAGGACTTTCAAATAAAGTGATTGTTGTGTCGGGTGGCGCTAAAGGCATCGGTTATGGCATTGCTAAAGTATTAGCAAAGGAAGGTGCAACTGTTTGTATTATTGGGCGCAGTGCTGCTGATAATAAACTAGCTGTAGATGCCCTAATAGCCAATGGCGGTAAGGCATTTGCTGTTGAAGCTGAATTAACGGACCCAAACGCTTGTAAACAGGCGGTTGATACCGTACTTGCAACATACGGAACTATTGATGGGCTTGTCAATAATGCCGGTGTTAACGATGGCGTGGGTTTAGAAAATGGAAGCTATGAAGCATTTATAGCATCACTACATAAAAATTTAGTGCACTATTATTTATTAGCACATCATGCATTACCAGCACTAAAAAAATCTAAAGGAGCGATTGTAAATATTGGTTCTAAAACCGCCGAAACGGGTCAGGGCAATACGTCTGCGTATGCAGCGTCAAATGGTGGTAGAAATGCGTTAACGAGAGAGTGGGCTGTCGAGTTATTAAAATACGGTATTCGTGTAAATGCTGTTATTGTTGCCGAATGTTTTACGCCACTCTATGAAACTTGGATAAAAACCTTTGACAATCCTTCCGAAAAATTAGCAAGCATTACCGCAAAAATTCCATTAGAAAACCGAATGACCACTGATATTGAAATTGCAAATATGGTTGCGGTATTACTTTCTGAAGTATCAAGCCATACTACTGGACAACTGATACATGTTGATGGTGGATATACGCATTTAGATAGAGCACTTTTATAGACACTTTATTTTGGATACCTAAATTTCTCCGAATGAATTTAAAAAAAATCGTTTTTGTTAGTTGCCTTGTTACATTGCAGCTAACTGTAGTTGTGCGCGCACAAGATTGGTTAATTGACGCCTCGCCCTACAAAGCAGCTATCACGCAAAAGGGCACTGCCATTGAACTTAACAATGGTTTGGTGCGACGAAAATTTACCATTGGCGCTAATTTTGCCTGTACCGACTATACCAACTTAACCAATCAACAACAACTATTGCGTGCCATCAAACCAGAAGCGCGTATTGTATTAGATGGTGTGTTGTACAATGTGGGCGGACTCGTAGGCCAAAAAGAAAATGGATATATTTTACCAGGCCTCGCCGATACTTTAAAAGCCGGCGCCAATGATTTCAAATATGTTACGCACAAAATAGGGTCACTTCAACCATTTTTAAAATGGAAAAATAAAAGTTGGGCCCACCATACGGCTGCACCAACTGGTCAAGAACTAATTGTTACTTACGCGCATCCATCTCAAAAACTAAATGGTATTAAAGTGGAAGTGCATTATGAACTCTACAATCATTTACCACTGATTGTTAAATGGGTTTCAATATTAAATACATCCAATACACCGCATGCACTTGAGAGGGTTGTTAATGAAGTGCTAGGGCTAGTAGAAGAAGAAAGTGCAGTAGTTGGATCACCAGAAGAAATGAAAAAACAGCATGGTATTTATGTAGAAACTAACTATGCATTTAACAATGCGATGCGTTACGATATTAGTGATCAAACTACCCATTGGAAAACAGATTCGGTATATACTTCTCAAGTAAATTATAATTACCAAACCCCATGCCTTTTAGAAATATATCCTGAAAAGGCCCCTGGTATTGACTTACAGCCTAATGAATTATTTAAATCGGTGCGTACACACGAACTGCTCATGGATAGTTATGATAGACAGCGCAGAGGTCTTATGATACGAAAAATGTATACTGCTGTTGCACCATGGACTGCGCAAAATCCAATATTCATGCACCTCGTTAGTAAAAATGACGAGGAAGTAAAAACAGCCATTGATCAGTGTGTAGCTACTGGTTACGAAGCGGTGATTTTAAGTTTTGGTAGTCACTTAAATATGGAAGACACCACACAAAAAAATATGACTCGTTGGAAAGGGTTAACGGATTATGCGCACACGCGTGGCATACTATTAGGTGGCTATTCTCTATTTAGTAGTAGAAGAATTTCTGATGAAGACGATGTTATAGATATTAAAACAGGAAAACCAGGTGGCGCCTTTTTTGGGAACGCTCCTTGCTTTGGAAGCAAGTGGGGCCTTGCGTACAGAGAAAAAATAAAAAACTTTTTTACTAAAACCGGTTTTGATATTTGGGAAAATGATGGTCCTTATCCGGGTGATGTTTGCGCTTCTACCACACACCCTGGTCATAAAGGATACAATGATTCGCAGTGGCGTCAAATGGAAATTCAAAAAGAATTGTACCACTGGTTAAATGAAAGAGGCGTATATATCAATGCCCCCGATTGGTATTTTTTAGACGGCACCCATAAAATCGCAATTGGCTATCGTGAAGTCAATTTTTCATTACCACGCGAGCAACAACGCATTTTAAATAGACAAAATATCCATGATGGCACCATCGAAAAAACGGCTTCTATGAGTTGGGGTTTTGTACCATTAACCAATTACCAAGGAACCGATCCAAGAGCAGTGCTAGAGCCACTTTCGGAGCATTTAACGGATTATGAGCAACTCATGATCCAGTATTATGGGGCGGGTGTACAGGCCTGTTATAGAGGTCCAAGGCTATATGATACAGAAACCACCAGACAAATGGTTGCTCGCACTATTAACTGGTATAAGAAATACCGCTCTATTTTAAATGCAGATATGATTCAGCTTCGAAGAGCCGATGGTAGAGATTGGGATGGACTCATCCACGTAGACCCTAGTTCAAAACAAAAAGCGCTGGGTATGCTGTACAATCCAACCAAAGAAAAAATCACCAGAACCATACCGGTACCACTTTATTATACCGGTTTGACCACAACCGCAACACTTGCACTCAAAGATGATAAAGCAACCGCAAAAAAATATACATTAAACAGAAATCATGAGCTACTGCTTACTGTAACTATCGAGCCAGAAAGTTATACTTGGTTTACAGTAGAATAGTTTTTGGAAATTAACCGATTATTTAGGAAATTACCCGTCACAAAATCACCATTTATGAAAAAGCTCCTTTCCGCATTTACATTTTTAGTAATTGCTCTTTGCACAAGCGCGCAAAATATTGACATTGCGAAGCATTTTAAAAGTTTAAAACCTAGAAGTATTGGCCCTGCTGGTATGAGTGGCCGTGTTACTGCCATTGATGCTGTGTGGTCTAATCCTAATATTATTTATTTGGGAACGGCTAGTGGCGGTGTTTGGAAATCTGAAAATGGTGGTGCTAGTTGGAATTCAATTTTTGATGAACAAACTATTTTAAATATTGGCTCTGTTGCTATTACACAAAGCAATCCAAGTATTGTTTGGGCTGGAACAGGAGAAGGTAATCCAAGAAACTCTGTGAGTTTAGGAGAAGGTATTTATAAAAGTATCGATGGCGGTAAAACATGGAAATGTATGGGTCTAGAAAAAACTAGAAACATACACCGCATTATTATTGATCCTACCAATCCGGATGTTGTATATGCTGGTGTAATGGGTAATCCATTTGTACCACATCCAGAAAGAGGTTTGTATAAAACAACAGATGGTGGACAAAATTGGAAACTAATTTTACATACCAACGACACAAGTGGTGTTGGTGATATGGTGATGGATCCAGTAAATCCAAACAAGTTATTTGTAAATATGTACCAACACCAAAGAACACCATGGAGCTTACAAGGTGGTGGAAAAGGAAGTGGATTCTATATTACATATGATGGTGGTAAAACATTTAAAAAACTAGGTAAAGAAGACGGGTTACCGGACGGAAACCTAGGCCGCATAGGCATTACAGTGGGTCGTAACGATCCAAACAGAGTTTATGCACTTGTGGAAGCAACAAAAAATGGTTTGTATAAATCGGAAGATGGCGGTTTAAAATGGGAGCTTGTAAATAGTGATCCTACGGTGGTTACCAATCGTGCATTTTATTTCCAAGACATTGCCATTGATCCTACCAATGAAAACAGATTGTACAATATCAATCAAATGATCACGGTGAGTGAAGACGCTGGAAAAACATTTAAATCTGTTATTCCATATAGCGGTATTCACCCAGATCACCACGCTTGGTGGATTCATCCACAAAATGGAAATTTTATTATTGATGGTAATGATGGTGGTATTGGAATTTCAAGAGACCGTGGTAAAACATGGCAGTTTGATGAGAAATTACCACTCGGACAATTTTATCATATCAATGTTGACAATAAAATCCCATACAATGTAATGGGTGGTTTACAAGATAATGGAAGCTGGCATGGTCCTGCATATGTGTGGGTAAACAGCGGCATCAGAAATGCATACTGGCAAGGTGTTGGTGGTGGCGATGGTTTTGATGTAGTTCCAGATGCTGAAGACGCAAACTGGGTATACAGCATGAGCCAGGGCGGTGCAGTAGGTCGTTACAATATTGCAACTGGTGAAGAGTGGAGCATTCGTCCTCCAAGTCCAGCACCTGGCGTTCGTCAGCGATTTAATTGGAACGCAGCGATTGCACAAGATCCTTTTGATAAAAAAACAATTTATTATGGTTCACAATTTGTAAACAAGAGCACAGATAAAGGTGCTTCTTGGACACAAATTTCTGATGATCTAACGACGCGCGATAGTGCAAAAATGGATCAGTCAAATAATGGAGGATTAAACGTAGACATTACCGGTGCAGAAAATTATTGTACGGTTATTTGTATCGAACCTTCTGCAAAACAACAAGGTGTTATTTGGGCAGGTACCGATGATGGTAATGTTCAATTAACGCAAGATGGTGGAAAAACATGGACCAACTTTAGAGGTAAAATCCCTGGAATGCCACTGGGCGCTTGGGTTCCACAAATTCGCGCGTCTCGTTTTAATGCAGGAGAAGCTTTTGTTGTGGCCAACGATTACAGAAGAGGTAATATGAAACCTACTGTTTTTAGAACCACAGATTTTGGAAAAACATGGACTAATATTTTAGAAGATAAAAAAGTTATTGGATACGCGCTTTGCGTTTTACAAGATCCAACACAACCTAATTTAATTTTTGTTGGAACAGAGCAAGGTTTATGGATTAGCCTTGATAACGCTGCTACATTCCAACAATTTAAAAATGAGTATCCTTCTGTTTCTACCTACGATTTAGCGATTCAAGAAAGAGAAAACGATTTAGTGATTGCTACTTTTGGTAGAGCGTTATATGTATTAGATGATATAGGCGGCTTAAGAAAAGCAGCTGCTAATATGGGGAAAGTGTTTACGAATAAAGTAACTGTATTTAATGCGCCAGCTGGTTATCAAGCACACCGTAAAAACGCCATGGGTATTGAATATAGCGTATGGGGCACTTATGAGGGCGAAAATAAAAGAGCTGGACTTCCTATCAGCTTCTTTGTTCACAAGGCAGCATCTGATACTGGTAAAAATGCAATTGGAGACACAGCTACACTTCGTTTTTATGACGCAGCCAATACACTCGTAAGAACCATTCGTACAAAAACAGAGGCTGGCTTTAACAGATATTTCTGGGGTATGGAAGGCCGTGGCTTACGTGCAAGTGGCGGCGGCGGTAGAGGCGGCAGAATGGGCGGTGGTGCAGGATTTGGTGGCGGTGCGCCTCAAGAAGCACCAGGTTTACCAGTTGATCCAGGAACCTATAAAGTGGTGGTAAGCGTTGGTCGTAATTTTTCTGATAGCACCATGCTTGTTGTGAACGATGACCCGTATGCGCCTACTTCTAAAGAAGTGCGCGACGCCATTAGAAAAGCAAATGCAAGACTTGATAAAACAACCGAAAAACTAAATACCTTAAATGAGCGTATGACAGAAGCGGATGGTATCATAGCAAAAATTGAAGCCAATTTAAGAGACATGGATAAAAAAGCAGCCGACACCATTCGCAAAACAGTAACGGTTGTTAAAGATGAAATGAAAGCGATTAGAGAAATGCTAAATGGTAAACCACAAACCAAACAAGGTTACGGAAACATACCTCAAGTAACCGTAAGCAGTGTTTTTGGTGAAGCTAGAATGACAATTATGGGTAAGCCGGTAGCGCCTGGTGCACAAGAAGACAGGCTTATCACATTTGCTGAGCAAAAAGTTGGCGAAGTAATTACGCGCGCCAATAAGTTTTTTGATGGTACATGGAAAACATTGAGAACACTTGCAGAAGCTGCACCAGTTAAGATTTTTAAAGACTATAAAACAATTGAATAAATAAATATTAATACCCAAACATTTTTCCAACCATAACTAGAAACCATTTATGAGTTCATTAGCACTATCCGATAAAATTGTTTTTGTACTTTATTTTTTAATGGTTGCTAGTTATGGTTATTGGGTGTACCGTAAAAAAAAGGATACCGTTTCAGCATCGCAAGATTTTTTCTTAGCGGAAGGGTCCCTTACTTGGTGGGCTATTGGCGCATCTTTGATTGCCTCTAATATTTCTGCAGAGCAGTTTATTGGCATGAGTGGCGAAGGTTTTTTTGTAGGCGTTGCCATTGCAGCCTATGAATGGATTGCAGCACTAGGTTTAATTATTATTGCCGTTTGGTTTATTCCTATTTATTTAAAGAATAAGATTTACACCATGCCTCAGTTTTTAAAAACGAGGTATAACGAATCGGTGGCACTTGTAATGGCTATATTTTGGTTATTGCTCTATGTGTTTGTAAACTTTACTTCTATTTTATATTTAGGTGCTGTTGCCATCAATGGTTTATTAGGTGGCGATTATTTACACCTAGTGATGATTGGTCTCATGTTAATGGCACTTATCATTACCCTTGGCGGTATGAAAGTAATTGGATACACCGATGTTATTCAAGTGGCTGTATTAATTATTGGCGGTTTTGCAACCGTATATATGGCATTACAAATTGTAGATCAACGAATCAACCATGTAATAGATGGTAGTGCACTTGCAGGATTTAATACCTTATTGTCGCAAGCACCAGAACACTTCCATTTAATTTTACCAAAACCCAACAATACCGATATGAGTGCTGCTGGGCAATTGGCAAGAGATAAGTATATTATTTTACCAGGCATTGCCATGTATTTTGCAGGCCAATGGATTTTGAATTTAAATTATTGGGGTTGTAATCAGTACATCACACAACGTGCACTTGGCGCACAATTAGAAACAGCAAGAAAAGGTATTTTATTTGCTGGCTTCATGAAATTATTTATGCCCGTTATTGTAATGCTTCCGGGCATTGCAGCATTTGTGTTGTATAAAAACGGTCAGTTAGCAGGTTTTGAAGGTGGAAAAGATGGCGCCTATTCTGCGATACTTGCTTTTTTACCAGCTGGCTTAAAAGGACTAGCAATTGCGGCATTAACAGCTGCTATCGTTGCATCACTTGCCGGTAAAGCAAATAGCATTTCAACCATTTTTACATTGGATATTTATAAAAAATACATCAACCAAGAGGCCAACGAAAAAAAGTTGGTATGGACGGGCCGTTTAACCGTATTTATTTCAATGGTTATTGCGGTGATATTTACTTGGAAAGATTTATTAGGTATTGGTGGCGAAGGTGGTTTCACATTTATTCAAAAGTATACCGGCTTTATTAGCCCAGGCGTATTTGCGATGTTTATGCTTGGATTTTTCTGGAAGCGAACGACTGGTGCAGCTGCAATGACAGGTTTGATTACCGGATTTTTATTGGCTATATTTTTTAATAGTTATGCTATTCCTTTATTTGGAACAGATAATATCATGTACACGGCATACCTCAATAAAAGCGGCGCTTACGAAATTCCGTTTTTAATTAATATGGGTTGGTCGTTTGTGCTTACGATAATTATAATGGTGATTGTAAGTATGGCAGGTCCTAAAGTGAATCCTAAAGCATTTGAAATTGATGCTACCATGTTTAAGGTAAGCAAATCAACACTAGTACTGATTGTAATCATACTCATGCTCTTAAGTGCCCTGTACGTTAAATTCTGGTAGTATTATCTAACATCTTTTGCGCAACCGCAGCCACCTTTTCTTTGGTAGCCGGGCTTAAATACGCTGCAGGCAGATGCCGAAACAGCGATCATAAGCGTGATGATAATAATTTTAAGAAGACTGTTTTTCATAATTGAATACTAAATTACGTAAAAATTTACCCAAATACCATTAAAACAGAGTCTTCCATACAACGTATTTTAGTAGCTCCACTCGATTGGGGCCTTGGACATGCTTCTAGATGCGTGCCCATTATCCAGGATTTGATAGAAAAAGGTCACACCGTTACCATCGCTGCAGGTGGTGCACAAAAAAAATTATTACAATATTATTTTCCAAACGCTACCTACGTATCTATACCTAATTATAATATCAGGTATAGTAAAAAAGCTTGGTGGCTTCCGTTTGCTTTATTTTTTCAGTTACCTAAAATGGCATTGGCTATTTATAAAGAACACAGGTGGTTAGAGGTACATGTGCAGTTGTTTGATCATATTATTTCAGATAATAGGTATGGGCTTTTTAATGCTAGGATAAAAACCACATTTATAACCCATCAGTTAATTGTTAAAGCGCCTTTTACATGGGCCGAAATAATCATTCAAAAAGTCCAGTACTATTTTATAAATAAATTTTCGGAGTGCTGGGTTCCTGATAGTAAGAGTTACCCTGGCTTTGCCGCTGATTTGTCTCACCCAGCTGTCATGCCCAAAGTACCAGTTACTTATATTGGAGCACTTTCGCAATTTAGTGTTTTACAAAATGCATCCACTACTGCGCTTCCCGTAAAATATAAGTACTGTTTTTTATTGTCTGGTCCAGAGCCTCAAAGAAGTTTGTTGCAAGATATCATTGAGTCCGGCGCACACCAATTACAAGCACCATCAATATTGATAGAAGGAAGACCTTCCGATTTACCCAATCATTATCAAATAAAAAAAACACTCACTAAGCTCAGGTATGCAAGCGGCCAAGATTTATTAGACATTATTTTACAATCTGAGTTTGTGGTGTGCCGTAGTGGTTATTCTACACTTATGGAACTATTGCCGCTACATAAAAAAATGATATTGATCCCTACGCCTGGTCAAACAGAACAGGAATATTTGGCTGCCTCTCTTGCTCATCGGCAAATGGCTGTAATAATGGATCAGTCTACATTTGACCTTACCACACTAAATGAAAAAGCAGACAAGCATTACTTTATATTTGCTTCATGAATTCAAAAACAAAGGCACATATTGCAGTATTAATTGCAAATTTAATTTTTGGTGCTGGTTACGCAGTTGTTAAAACAATCACGCCTCAATATTTAGCCCCCTATTCATTAAATGTAGTTCGTGTTGTGGTGAGTCTTGTATTATTTTGGTCTTTACTGTTATTTAAACCTTCTAAAATTTCTATCGATAAAAAAGATATTCCACTATTTATTTTATGTGGTATAACGGGTGTGGCCATTAACCAAATTATGTTTATTAAAGGACTGGCATTAACATCTGCTATTCATAGTTCACTACTTTCATTGGCTACACCTATATTTATTACCATCATTGCTGTTTGGCTACTCCATGAAAAATTTAACATCAATAAATTTTTTGGACTAGCGCTTGGAATTGGTGGCGCTAGTTTACTCGTACTTGTTAAAGACGTACATTCTAGTAATAGCAGTAGTTTGCTTGGAGATTTGTATATACTTGTAAATGCTATTTCTTATGCTTTTTATATGGTGCTCGTAAAACCGCTCATGGAAAAATACAATGCACTTCATGTATTACGCTGGGTATTTACATTTGGTACTATTTTTATTTTACCCGTTGCCCTACCTGATTTTATAGCCACCGATTGGTCTTTGTTTGGAACATCAGAGTGGTTAGCACTTGCGTTTGTGGTGCTACTTGTTACTTTTTTATCCTATTTATTTACAGTATATGGTTTACAGGAGCTGGGTCCATCCGTTACGGGCGCATACATTTACACCCAACCTGTTTTTGCAACCATTATCGCGATGGTTTTTGCCGGCGAACATTTTACAATCATTAAAGGAGCAGCGGCACTATTAATTTTTTCGGGTGTTTATTTAGTGAATAGAAAAAAAACAATCTAACAGCGTTTCTTTATATTTGTAAGGATGGCTGTAAAACGTATATCTATAACAGAGTTTGTTTCCATGATGGAACAGTATCCCATCTTGGATGTACGAAGCCCTTTGGAGTATGCGCATGCCCACATGAAAAAAGCATATTCTTTACCCTTGTTTTCTAATGAAGAACGAAAGGTGGTAGGCACCGCTTACAAACAACAAGGTAAACAACCTGCCATCAAATTAGGGCTTAACTATTTTGGCGTAAAAATGGCTGCGATGGTAAGTGAAGTAGAGGCGCTACTCGCTGCAAGCCCTGACCCAAATAATAAAGTGGTGCTTGTGCATTGTTGGCGCGGGGGTATGCGCAGCGCAGGTGTAGCATGGCTTTTAGATTTATACGGCTATACCGTATATACACTTGCTGGTGGTTATAAAGCTTATCGTAACTGGGTGCTTGCTCAATTTATAATGCCGTATCAGTGTAAAGTATTGGGTGGATTTACGGGTTCTGGTAAAACAGAAACATTGCAGTCCTTAAAGGCACTCGGTCAACCCATTATTGATTTAGAAGGGCTCGCACACCACAAGGGATCTACTTTTGGAAATTTGGGACAACCGGTCCAGCCTTCGCAAGAACAGTTCGAAAATTTATTGGCACAAGCACTATATAAAATTAGTGCTAACCATTCATACATTTGGTTAGAAGATGAAAGTAGGCGGATAGGTCTTGTGAATATTCCTACTCAACTATTTGAGCAAATGCGAAAAAGCAAGCTTTACTTTTTAGATATTCCTTTTGCAAGTCGTCTTCAATTTATTGTTAGTGGATATGGTAAATTCGAAAAAGATCAATTAATGAGTGCGATACTTCGTATCAAAAAAAGACTCGGTGGATTAGAAACAAAAACCGCCATCAATTTTTTAATAGAAGACGATATTGAAAGTAGCTTTAATGTACTTTTAACCTACTACGATAAGTTGTATGTAAAGGGTGCCTATAATAGAGAAAACCCGGAATCGTTGATTCAAAAAATAGAACTGCCAAGTGTTGATCCATCTGCAAATGCGGCTACTTTATTAGCGAGTGCCGGTTTATAATTGTCTTACACTAATGCTGCAATCCAATCTTTAATGGTAAGTACACTTAAGGTAGTCATTACCGCTACAACTAGCCACCCTGCTATATCTAGCCACAAAGGCTGCTTATAATTTCCTACAATTTTTTTATGGTGAGCGGCTACTAAAATAACGGCCAAAGCAACTGGCAAAATAAGACCATTGAGTGCGCCAACTGTAACAAGTATTTTTACAGGGTTGCCCAAAAACGTAAATACAAGTGTACTGATAATAATAAAAATGCTAATGGCTATTTGATGATGCTTATCAACCCAGCCACTAAAATTTCGTAAAAAAGAAATAGAAGTATAGGCAGCACCTACTACAGAAGTAATGGCAGCAGCCCAAAGTACCATACCAAAAAACAAGTAACCCATATTACCGGCAGCAAATTTGAACACACTAGCTGCAGGATTTGAAGGGTCTAACACAGCACCACTAGATACTACACCGAGCGCTGCCAAAAATAAAACGACGCGCATAATAGCCGTAATTATAATTCCCGAAACGGCGCTTTTATTTGTTTCCCTTAATGAAGCGGTTCCACTAAAGCCCGCATCCAATAAACGGTGACCACCTGCAAAACAAATATAACCTCCTACTGTTCCACCAACGAGTGTCACAATAGCTTTTGCACTAAATACGGTTGGCATAAAACTATGGATAATTGCCTCTTGTATAGGCGGGTTTGCGCTTACCGCAATATATAAGGTAAGCCCCATCATAAGCATACCTAGAATTTTGGTAAAACGGTCTAGTAGCGCTCCGGCTTCCTTCATCCAAAAAATAAAAAGTGCTAAAAAACAACTAATAATAGCCCCTACTGCTGGATTCAGTCCGGTTAATACTTGTAGACCAAGTCCACAACCACCAATATTACCAATATTAAAAGCAATGCCCCCAAGTACAATGAGCCCCGTTATAAAATACCCGAGGCCAGGCAGTAGTTCATTGGCAATAATAGGAGCGCGTTTACTACTCACAACTAAAATTCTCCAGATATTTAATTGCGCGCCAATGTCTAATAGTATAGATAATAAAATTACAAAACCAAAACTAGCAAGCAGCTGTTGGGTAAATACAGTGGTTTGGGTTAAAAACCCAGGTCCAATAGCAGATGTGGCCATTAAAAAAGCTGCACCAAGAATTGCATTTTGTTTTTTTAGTGAATTCACTACTATTAATTTTTTATAAGACTATAAATAATTTTTGCAAATGCAAGCGCATGTGGTGTATCGGCGTGAATACAAATGGTATCTGCTGCTACATCAATAACGGCTTGATCTATTGTGGTTATTTTTCTTTCTTGAATCAAAAGAGACACCTGTGTCTTTACCGACATTTCAGTTGTAAATACAGCGCCATCTATATTTCTCGGACATAAACTACCATCATTTAAATAGGCCCTATCCGCAAAAACTTCATGTGCAGTAGCAAGCCCAATATTATTTGCTGCGTCTAACATGACGCTACCACTTAAACCAAAATAAACAGCAGCTGGTAACTGGTCAAACACAGCACTGGCAATAGTTGTAGCTAATTCAATATTTTTAGCAGCTTGATTGTATAAAGCACCGTGTGCTTTTACATGCGCTACAACCTGCCCCATTTCTTTGGCAATATTTGAAAATAGAAGTAGCTGTTCAGCCACCATATCATACACCGCTGCATTTGATAAATACATTTCTTTTCTTCCAAAATTTTCCCTGTCTAGATACGAGAAGTGTGCACCTATTTGTACTTTATTTTTTTGCGATAACGCAATTGTTTTTTTGATGGTATCCGTATCTCCTGCATGGTAACCACATGCAATATTGGCAGCTTCGATATAGGGCATGAGGGCTTCGTCATTGTCTAACCCTTCCCCCATGTCGCAATTGATTAGTAGCATTTTATTTTTCTGAAAAGTATTCTTGTAGCCTGAATTTACAGGCATTTTCTAATTGCTGCAAATTTGTTTCCTGCTGTAATAAAAGTCTTTC
>CAMAQW010000023.1 GCA_945860335.1 Sediminibacterium ginsengisoli
ATTAAACTGAACAGATAAAGTAGGATCATTCCACGGCTTACCTAACACCTCGTTGTTTGAAACTTCAAACATACCATCGGTTTTTTTGGGATCTTGTAACCAGTAGGGTTGAAATTGATTTTTTGCAACTACTGGAACCAGGCTTACCGTGAAATTGTAATTTTTATTTTGAATCAATTGTTGTCCAACCTGCTTTTTAAATGATTGATTGGTTACAATAATATTTTCTAAAGTAACACTAGCAGTAGACCTGTTATTAATTGCACAAGTAAAACTAACCGTATCGCCTTGAACCGCTTTTTCAGAAACTGTAATTGCCTCCAAAGACAAACCCGCTGCTGCTTCAATAATTTGTTGAACAGCTTGCAACTTATGAGACTTCCACACCGATTCAGGTAATGCTTTTATTTGTTTATAAATACCAACAAGTATAGGTAGTGATAGTGCCGGCTGCAAAGGATTGTATGCGGCAATGGCAGCATCAATCGATGCTGAAATACCGCTTGCATGTTGCCCAAGCCTGGTCCAATCAAGTGTAACTCCATCTAGTAAACTTTGCGAAGGTGCTTCTCCTAAAATGGTGGTAAAATATTCTAGCACTTCTCCTTTTCGGCGAGGCCTTCCTTCGCCCTGGCTTTTATGCATACTGCGCGCCTCACCTCCTATTTCTCCATAGCTTTTTCCTTCTAGCGCATTATAAACGCCTACATCAATTTTAAATTGATCGTTGCTTGTTGTGTTGGCGCCTCCAAAATTAAACGTATTCCAAAGTAGCCTTTTTGCCTGCCAAATAGTAACACCATTTGTTAGTTGCTCCGGAAATTGACTAGGATCTGCTGCTGCAATAAATGCCTCTCTCGCAATTTGTGCCGAAGCACTATGATGACCATGGCCTGCGCGCGCATCCGGAGGAAAGCGCGCAATAATTACATCTGGCTTGTAATTACGAATTACCCAAACGGCGTCTGCTAAAACTTTTTTACGGTCCCATACCTGAAGGGCTTCATCCATACTTTTACTAAATCCAAATTCGTAGGCACTGGTAAAATATTGTTCGGCACCATCAATTTCTCTGGCCGCTAATAATTCTTTGGTTCGAATCATCCCAAGTTCTATACCCTGTTCTGGCCCAATTAAATTTTGACCGCCATCACCTCTTGTTAAACTTAAATATCCTGTACGGTACATTTTTTCTTTGGCCAAATAGGGTAAAAAGCTATTATTTTCATCGTCGGGGTGAGCAGCAATATATAATACTGAACCTAATACTTGCAGTTTTCTCAAAGACTGCAAAATAGAAGCACTTGATAATACGCCACCATTGTTTTGACTTACTTGCTGCGCAATTAGGTTACTAGTAAAAAACTGTAATCCCAAAGAAATGAGCAGGGCAAAAAAGTAAGATTTTTTCATAGCTATTAACTGGCCTTGATGGACGGACATTTAAATCATGTACGGTTTGTTAAACAATGCGTGAATGTAACAAAAAATGGCCCAGATTTAACCAAAAATTGAGTAATTTTCAACCATGAAATCAACAATCTTTACCCTCCTCTTATTTTGTATCTGCAGTAGCGTTATTGGGCAATATGAAAATGCTATTGTTGGTCCTACAAAAGCAGTAAATCCATATCAATATAGCGTTGTAAAATCTGGCACTTTTAATAGAGCCAGTGTATCGAGCGCACACCCGCTTGCAAGTATGGTAGGTGCCGAAATTATGAAACAAGGTGGTAATGCATTTGATGCAACCATTGCTACCCAATTTGCACTTGCAGTTGTATATCCAGGTGCAGGTAATATTGGCGGTGGCGGATTTACACTTGCCAGAAAAAAAGATGGTACCCTTATTGGAATCGAATATAGAGAAGCGGCACCTGCAAAAGCAGGTAGAGATATGTATTTAGATGCTGCTGGAAATGCTCAAGATGCCCTCTCTCAAAATGGACATTTGGCATCTGGCGTACCAGGTACAGTGGCCGGTATTTTTGCCACTTACGCACACGCTAAACTTCCGTTTGCAATGCTTATTCAACCTGCCATTGATTTAGCTCGATATGGTTTTGTGATCACAGAAAAAGAAGCCTCAAGTTTAAATGGAACAAAAAAAGATTTTATACAATATTCTACGAGGCCTTCTGCATTTGTTAAAGAAACAAAATGGAAAGTTGGAGATACGCTTATTCAAGTAGCACTTGCGAATACCCTTGCAAGAATACAAAAAGAGGGCGCCAAAGGATTTTACGAAGGTGAAACCGCAGCACTTATTGTTGAAGAAATGAAAAGAGGTGGCGGTATCATTTCACTAGAAGATTTAAAACAATACAAAGCAAAATCAAGAACACCGATTGTGTTTAATTACAGAGGATACGATGTCATTAGTTTTGCGCCTCCAAGTAGTGGCGGTATTTTAATTGGTCAGATGCTTAAAATGATTGAACCATTTAATGTTCAAAAAATGGGCTTTCAAACACCAACATCGGTACAACTCATGATTGAAGCAGAGCGCCGTGCATACGCAGATAGAGCTGCACATATTGGAGATCCTGATTTTTATAAAGTGCCGCAAAAAACACTACTAAGTAGCGCCTATATCAAAAATAGAATGTTGGATTATAAGCCAGGCGTTGCAGGTTCAAGCGAGCAAATCGGAGCAGGCGTTGCACCAACCTCCGAAGAAACAACACACTTTAGTGTTATTGACCCAGAAGGTAATATGGTTGCTGTAACGACAACGCTTAATGGAGGTTATGGCAACAGAACCGTTGTAGGCGACGCTGGTTTTATTTTAAACAATGAAATGGATGACTTTAGTGCTAAACCAGGTAGCCCCAATATGTATGGCGCTATTGGTGGAGAAGCTAACTCAATTGCTCCCTATAAGCGTATGTTAAGTTCCATGACGCCAACGCTTTTAACAAAAAACAAAAAGCCATTTTTAACTATTGGAACACCAGGAGGAACTACTATACCTACTTCAGTGTTTCAAGCCATTGTTAATCTCGTTGATTTTAACATGAGCTTAGAAGATGCCATTAACAGTCCAAAATTTCATCACCAGTGGCTCCCAGATGAGGTAAGCATCGAAAAAACATTTAACCAGAATACCAAAACTGAACTTGAAAAAATGGGATATCGCGTAAAAAGCAGGGGCAGTATTGGCAGAACCGAAGGTATCCTTATTGGACCTACCGGAAAAAGGATTACAGTTGCCGACAAAAGAGGTGATGACGCTGTAGCAGGATTCTAATCATTGATATCTGAATAATCAAGAAGCTGAAAAGAAAATTAAAAATAACTAGAAATATTTTACTCGCTTTTATTGCGGGTATCTTTTTGGTGCTCCTACTTTTAAATACCAGTCCGGTTCAAAACTATATTGCACAAAAAATCACTGCTTCGATTTCCAAAAAAATTGGTACAGAAGTTAGCCTCAAAAAAGTTTCTATTTCACCATTTAATAAACTAAATATTGAGGGGGTTTTAATTCGAGATCAAAATAAGGACACCCTCCTATTTGCCAACCTGTGTAAAATCAGAATTACAGATTGGTTTTTCTTGAAAGAAAATGTAACACTAAGCTATATTGGCATAGAAGATGCAGTTATCAAAACAAACAGAAAAACAAAAAACTGGAATTACGATTTTATTACCACTTATTTTAAAAACAATGATACCACTAGTAAAAGTGGTCGTACGCAATACGATATCAAAAAAATTGATTTAAAATCTATACGCTTCGAACAAAATGATCAGTGGACAGGATCCTATATAAAAGCAGGTATCGTAAGCTTAGTAGCTGATTGCAAAAAAATAAATACCACAACCGGGTTCATTAAATTAGGGACTGTTAGCCTCGATCAACCTTCTTTTGTAATGAAAGTAATTCCTGCGTTACAACCTAAAAATACCAAAGAAGTAAAAACACCTGCTACAAAACCCAGTACACTCAATATCAATGCAGATGAAATTACTATCAGCAAAGGGGCCCTTGCCATTGATAGTGATTTTGAAAAACCATACCCGAATTTTGACGGTGCACACCTTAACTTTTTTGGCATCAACGCTTCCATCAAAAATATTTTTGTATCAGAAAAAGAAATAAAAGCAGGCATTACGCTTTCGGCCAAAGAAAGATCCGGACTTGTTGTAAAAAAATTAAATACTTCATTTACGTTTAATCCAAACATCATGGAGTTTGCCAATTTAGACCTTCAAACCAACAGGTCTCGTATTGGTAACTACTATGCTATGAAGTTTACAAACTTTGATAAAGACTTTAGCAAATACATCTCTAATGTTGTAATGGTTGCGCGTATCAAAGAATCCACTGTTCACACAGACGATATTGCATTTTTTGCCCCTTCCATGTCTATGTTTAAAACAAAGGCGCTACTTTCTGGTAATTACAAAGGGACTGTTGAGGATTTTACTGTCAATCAACTTCAATTAAGAACTGGAACGAACAGTGTGTTGACGGGTACATTTTCAATGAAAGGTTTACCAGCAATCGAAAGCACACAAATTACTTTACAACAGGGTTTTGCGCAAAGCAACTACAAAGACCTAGCCCAGTTTATTCCAAGTATTCAAAATATTAAAAGCCCAAGTTTTGCTTCCTTGGGTACCATTTTGTATAGAGGAGATTTTACAGGGACAGCCTTTGACTTTGTAACCAAAGGAGTATTTAGTACCGCACTGGGCGGGATCTCTACAGATATCAACTTAAAACTACCCTCTCAAGGAGAGTCTAGCTACAAGGGGAAACTAGAAACTGTCGCATTTAATTTGGGTAAATTCACGAACAATACCGATTTAGGCACCATAGACTTTAAAGGTAGCATCGAAGGCAGCAGCTTTGATATTGAAAAACTAAAAACAAGTATTAGTGGAGATATAAGAGCTATTGAGTACAAAAACTACAATTATAAAAGCATCGTAACTAATGGAACATTCCAGAAAAAATATTTTAGTGGCGATATTATTATCAACGACCCTAACTTAAATTTCACGAGCTCTGTAGAAATTAATTTCAATCAAAATGTACCCGCCTTTAATATTGTAGGCGACTTAGCTTACTCAAATTTAAAAGCCCTTAAACTCTATCCAAAATTTATTGAAATAACGGGCTTACTAGACGCCAATTTTACAGGAAGCAACTTAGACAACTTTTTAGGAAATGCTAAATTTTTAAACGCCAACATCAATGATTCAACTACCAAATTAACGTTCGATTCACTAGCCCTTCAGGCTTCAATGATTGGAAAAGAAAAACTAATCACTTTAAAAAGTAACGATTTTAATGCAAGCATTAATGGACAGTTTAATGTTGCCGACTTGCCAAAAAGTATTCAATCTTTTTTACACCACTACTACCCTAATTATATAGAGGCGCCCGGCAAACTCAGTACTGACCAGAACTTTACCATTAAAGCAAATGCAAATTATATAGACCCCTATATTAGTTTATACAATAAAAACTGGAGTGGATTTAATGATCTCTCATTTGAAGGAACGATAAATACCAAAACCTATCAATTAAGTGCAACCGCAAATATCCCTTATGGGAAAATCAATGACTATGCTATAACAGGCGCTAGCATTAAAGCCAAAGGAGACAAAAACAACCTCAGCTTATTAACCAATATTGACAATTTTGGGATTGGAGATAGTATTCGTTTTCCCAATTCTATCATTTCGATAGATTCGAAAAATGATAAATCAATTGTTCAAGTAAAAACCAGTGCATCGAGCAATTTAAATGACGCCAATTTAGAAGCAGAGGTATACACTTTACAAGACGGCCTTCGCATACAGTGGAAGCCATCTAATTTTACTCTGAACAATAAAAAATGGACCCTCGAAAAAGAGGGCGAACTGGTACTTCGAAAAAACTTTGTACAAGCTAGTAATGTAAAATTTGTGCAAGGAACGCAAGAAATACTCATTCAAACCGAAGAAGAGGACGGAGGAAACACCAATCAACTAAACATAAAGCTCAATAACCTTGTCATTGGCGACATTACAAATTTGATGGTCCAACAACCGCGTTTTGAAGGCATTGCCAATGGAAATATTACATTAAAAAATATTTTTTCTGATTTAAAAGCAGATGCAAGAATTAATACCAGTCAGCTACGTGTAGACAATGACTCGGTAGGACTTGTAAATATTACTGCTGGTTACGATGCAAAAACAGGCAACCTTCCATTTTTAGTAGTATCGGATAATAAAGATTATAAAATACGTGCCAACGGCTTTTATAACCTCTCGGATAGCGCACAGCAACCACTCTACACCAATATTCAATTAAACGATACCCGCATCAATTTTGTAGAACAGTTCTTAACAGGTATTTTTTCTGATGTAGATGGAAGGGCTACAGGACAGTTAAGCATACAAGGCAATCCATCAAGCCCCTCACTTTTAGGCAATGTACTTGTGAAAAATGCAAACTTAAAAGTTGATTACACACAGGTTGATTACAAAATAGACAGCTTACGTATTCAATTTTTAGAAGACGGCATTGACTTTGGAAAATTTACCATAAAAGACAAATACAACAATAAAGCAACCGGTTCCGGCAAACTGTATGAAAAGCAGTTTCAAAATATGGCTTTTGATTTTGATGTTAATACCAATAATTTACTCCTTTTAGATACCAAGGCAAAAGACAACTCACTATTTTATGGTAATGCAATAGGTAAGGCCAGTTTTAGCTTTAAAGGACCTTCTACCAATTCAAAAATTACACTAGTAGCAGAATCGACAGATAGCTCCCATATTGTTTTGCCTAACGCTGTATCTAAAGAATCGGCTTCAGCAGATTTTATTACCTACAAAAAGTACGGTACCGAAATTCAATCAGAAAATAAAACCTCCGATTTTAATTTACTCGTAGACCTAGATCTAACTGCAAACAACAAAGCAGCCATTGATGTTATTTTAGATGATGTATCTGGTGATATCATTAAAGCAAATGGTAGTGGAAGACTAAAAATTAGATCTGGCACTACAGAGCCGCTTACCATTAGAGGTCGCTACAATATTGATAAAGGAAATTATGATTTTAGCTTTCAGTCGCTCATTAAAAAGCCTTTTGTACTAATACCCAATAAAGGAAATTATATCGAATGGACAGGCGACCCAAACAAAGCAAATATTAAAATTGATGCTCAGTATACTGCAGAGCAAGTAGCCTTATATGATTTAGTAGGTAACTTAAACATGAGTGGTGCTGTTAAAGGATACCGCGGCCCTGTATATGTGGTTGCACAGCTTAGGGATAAATTAACAAAGCCTACAATCAGCTTTAAACTAGATTTTCCACAAGGGAGTCCTATCAAAACAGACAATGAACTAGTACAATACTTAACCAGGCTAGAGCAAGATGACAATGAAATTCTAAAGCAGGTTTCATTTTTAATTGTGTTTAATTCCTTTGCTCCTCCTACTATTGGAAATGGAGGCAATGGTAATGCCAACACCATGTTTGCTACCATTGGCGTAAATACACTTTCTCAAATATTAACCAAAGAGATCAATAAAATGTTCTCTAACATGCTTTATAAGCTTACTGGTGACAAGAGTTTAAGATTTGATGTGGGAACCTCTTTATATAGCAATGCCGATCTTTTAGGAGCTGCTTCCGGCATCAATACCACAGCATCAAATACAGGCATCAACAGATCCCGTGTGAATTTCAAAGTAGGTAAAAGCTTTTTTGAAGATAAAATTGTAGTGACTTTTGGTGGTGACTTAGATTTTAACTTGAGTAATTCGTCGAGTGTTAAAAATGGCAACTTGCAATGGCTTCCCGATTTAAATATTGAATTCATTCTTACCCAGGACCGTAAATTAAGGGCTATCTTATTTAATAAAAACAGCTTAGACATTAGTGGATCTAGCTTTGGTAGACGCAACCGTTTTGGTGCCAGTATTTCTTACAGAAGAGATTTTGAAAAGCTATTCTAAGGCCTTTGCGATAATGCACTTGTTTGCAATTTGATACAATTATGCAGGCGGTAAACTAAAAAATACCGCACCACAACACCACCTCTTACTTGATTGATTATTTGTGGCGCATCGATAGTTTTAAAATAAGTACCGTAAGTATTAGTAATATCAAATGGCACATTAGAAGGCACAATACAATATGCATCGGCGCCTAGCGCTAATTCAGGACGCTCGTTGTTTAACCATGCAAACTTATGAATGTCTTGTAGTGGACCTACACCAATAAGTGGCAGCCCAGTTGTACGCGCCGTATAAAATTCTAGATGACCCGCCGGGAACCATTTGCCTACAATAATAGAAGGCGCTTTACCCATCACATGGTTGGATTGATCCTGAGCTGCGATGGTTTTAAAAGAGGCACTAAAATCTTTCCACCCACTTAAATCAAGTGTAGGACAATATTCGCCTAAATTATTTTTTTGTTGACTACCAAAATTGCCTGGATATTTTTGTACGATAACAACCAGTACTAGTAAAATCGTAAACACCAATGCCAGTGCAGTTCTAACAAAATAGACTGGCCAGTTTTGTTTTTTTTGATCGATATAAATACCAGCAAGTATCATTAATGGAATAAATGCAGGGCCTGACCAGTGAGGAAGCGTAGGATTAAATAGCGCTACCATCCAAAAAATAAAAATGAGTGGAAGGCTCATCCATAATAACCAACGGCCAATATTTTTATGTTGAAATGAAATGTTTTTATACGTCATTATAGAAACGATCATCAAAATATAAACCAGTGGATTCTGGTACAAAAACTCACCTCCTATTTCAGTTATAAAACTAGCAATATTAATACCTGTATGTGTTACACGTTCCGAATGAAAACGGTACGTTATAAAATCGTAACTAATATTCCAGTAAACAATGGGAACCATGCAAAGTAGTGTAACAAATACAGCCAATATAAAGCCCCCACTAAATAAGCGCTTATAATTTGTAAACAATAAAAAAGCACCAACGCCTGCCCATAAAAATAATCCATGCACTTTAGAAAGTGTAGCGAGTCCAACAAGTAAGCCTAGTAATATCCAATAGCCAATTTGTTTTTTTGGATTTGCAAATAAGAGTAGCGACATTACATATAAGGAGGCTGTCCAAAAAATGAGTTGCGCACTATCCGGTAAAATAAAAAAACCAGCAATAAACCCGGTATATATACCAGCCTGATAAAGCAGTGCAGCATAAAATCCTGCTCTTTCGTTGGATAGATGCGTAGTTGTTTTAAAAACTAAATAACAGCCAATACTAGCGCTAATAATAGCTCCTAATCGCATACTAAGTTCAGATACCCAGTGCATATTTAAAGTAGATGCACGAATTAAAAAACCTACAAGTGGCGGATGATCAAAATGATTAAAATCTAGTTGCAGCGCATAGGTCCAGTAATAAACTTCGTCATTGCCGAGTTCCAAAAATGGCGCTGCTATAATTTTAGCAATTGCAGCAAAAAAAATAAGTAGATATACTTTTTGAGAATACGTCTTTAACATAGTTAAGACAATTAAGCGCCTTTTTTAACAAACCACTCTACTGCTAATTGATAACCTTGTAACCCAAGTCCAACAATGGAACCGGTGGCCTTTGCTGATACGTGCGAAATTTTTCGAAAGTCTTCTCTTGCATGTACATTACTAATATGTACTTCTATAACCGGCGTTGTAATGGCTGCCACGGTGTCTCCTATCGCAACAGATGTGTGGGTATAACCACCTGGATTAAAAATAATACCAGTAGCCGTAAAACCAACACGCTGTAATTCGTTGATGAGTTCACCTTCGATATTGGATTGAAAATATTCGAACTCAATGTTTGGATACTGCTTTACAAGTGCCTTATAACAATCATCAAAACTTGCAGTGCCATATACTTCTGGCTCTCTTTTACCCAACAAATTTAAATTGGGTCCGTTGATGATTGCTATTTTCATAACTAGGCCTTTGCTTTAATTAAATCAATAAAGTTATCAAACAAATAACGGCTGTCATGCGGGCCTGGTGTGCTTTCGGGGTGATATTGTACACTAAATGCAGGCTTGTTTTTTAAGCGAATGCCTTCGATAGAATTGTCGTTTAAGTTCACGTGCGTAACTTCTACATTCGGATGATTTTTTACGGCTTCAGGATCTACACCAAAACCATGGTTTTGCGTAGTAATTTCACACTGACCCGTAATAATATTTTTTACAGGATGGTTAAGTCCTCTATGACCGTGGTGCATTTTAAATGTTGGAATATCATTTGCAAGTGCGAGTAACTGATGACCTAGACATATACCAAATACTGGTTTTTGTTCCTCTAAAACTTCTTTAACTGTGGCAATTGCGTAATCCATAGAAGCAGGATCACCAGGACCATTAGAAATAAAATATCCAGAAGGATTGAATTCTTTTAAACGGCTTAATGGTGTTTTTGCAGGGTGCACTCTAACATGCGCGCCTCTATCCACCAGGCATTGCAAAATATGTTGTTTAACACCAAAATCTAAAACAGCTACTTTGATAGCCGCACCCGGATCACCCAATTCATATTCAGATTGAGTACTTACAGTGCTAGCCAATTCCAATCCATCCATGCTTGGCACGGCTGCTAATTTCTTTTTCAAGGATTCAATATCTAAATCATCAGAAGAAATAATACAGTTCATGGCACCCTTTTCTCTGATATGCGCCACAAGTGCACGGGTATCTAAATTATCAATGGCCACTAAATTATTGTTAACCAAATAGGTATTTAAATCGCCGTTGGCTAAAAGTCTGCTAAACTGCTCTTCCAAATTTCGTGCAATAAGGCCTCTAATTTTTACAGTACTGCTTTCTACGTCTGTATCTTTTACGCCATAGTTACCAATGTGTACATTGTTCATGATTAGAACCTGACCTGTGTAACTTGGGTCTGTAAATACCTCTTGGTAGCCTGTCATACCGGTATTAAAGCAAATTTCTCCGGTAGTTGTGCCTATTTTACCAAAAGCATAACCATGAAATACGTGACCGTCTGCGAGAATTAAAATTGCGGGCTTTTTGGCTTGAAGCGTCATTGGAATGCTATTTTTCGATTTATTTGATGGTACAAAAAAAGTTCAATTCTCTTGTATCTCCTTATTTTTTTTTACACATAAAAAAAGGCAAGACTAAAGCCTTGCCTTTTATATCATATTACCGTTTCAAATTATTCAGCTGCTTTATCAGTTGAAGAATCTGCGGTTGGCTCTACTGCTGCTTCTACTGCAGGCGTTTCAGCTACCACTTCTGCTTCGGCAACTTCAGCTTTTTTGCTGGTTGCACGGCTACGACGTGTTTTCTTAGCTGGTTCAGCAGCTGCGTTCACTGAATTACCATAGATTTCATTGAAATCTACTAATTCAATCATAGCTTTTTCTGCATTATCCCCCGGACGAATGCCCAATTTAAGGATACGTGTATAACCACCCGGACGACCTGCTACTTTAGGACCAACTACTGTAAAAAGTTCTTTTACAGCTGCTTTGTCTTGTAAGTAACCAAAAACAACTCTATGCTGGTGCATGATTGTTTCTTTGTTGTCGCTCTTTTTAGTTTTTGTAATTAACGGCTCTACGTATGTTCTTAAAGCTTTAGCTTTTGCTAAAGTTGTAACAATACGCTTGTGCGTAATTAACTGGCTAGCCAAGTTGGCTAACAATGCTTCCCTATGTGCTTTTTTACGGCCTAGGTTGTTGATTTTGTCTCCGTGACGCATGACATTTGTTTTTAATCCTTACACCGTGTCAGGAATTGTAAGGCGTGAATAATGGGCTAAGCCCTTATATTAATTATCTAGGTTGTCTAAACCTAATTTACCTAAATCCATACCAAAGCTTAGGCCTCTTTCTGTTAACACTTGCTCAATTTCAGACAATGACTTTTGGCCAAAGTTTCTGAATTTCATAAGGTCTTCTTGCTCGTATTGAACAAGCTCGCTTAAGCTATTGATTTTAGCTGCTTTTAAACAGTTAAATGCACGTACAGAAAGATCTAAATCTTCAAGTGGTGTTTTAAGCACTTTACGTAATTGTAATACATGCTCGTCTACTACATCTTCTTTCTTATCTTCTTTATTATCAAAAGTGATGTTTTCATCAGTAATGATCATAAGGTGTTGGATAAGGATACGAGAAGCTTGCTTTACAGCATCTTCTGGATGAATGGTACCATCGGTAGCTACGTCTAAAATTAATTTTTCGTAGTCAGTTCTTTGTTCTACACGGTAGTTTTCAATAGCGTATTTAACGTTTTTGATTGGCGTGTGAATAGAATCGATAGCGATGTATCCGAAAGGAGCATCTTTAATTTTATTTTCTTCTGCAGGGATATAACCACGACCTTTTGAAATCGTTAATTCGATATCCATTTTAGAAGTTGTATCCATGGTGCAAATGCTCAACTCAGGATTCATTACCTGAAAATGTTGAGATAATTCACCAATCATACCTGCGTTAAATTCGGTACGACCTTTGATAGATAAATTTATTTTTTCTGTTGCAACTTCATGATCCACATTTTTCTTGAAACGTACTTGCTTCAAGTTTAATATGATTTCAGTTACATCTTCTGTAATACCTTTAATTGTAGCAAACTCGTGGTCTACACCTTCGATTTTGATTCCTACAATTGCATATCCTTCCAGTGAGCTAAGTAATACTCTGCGTAAGGCATTACCGATTGTTAAACCAAAGCCTGGTTCTAAAGGACGGAATTCAAATTGTCCGTCAAACTCTGTTGCTTTTTGTAGAACAATTTTGTCTGGTTTTTGAAAGCTTAATATGGCCATATTAAAACTTGTTTTTTATTAGTTTGTCCGGGTCAATATTGAAACCGGAAATTGGATTTTAGTACGTATTATTTAGAGTACAATTCTACGATTAGTTGCTCCTTAATGTTTTCAGGTACATTCTCTCTTTCAGGGAAAGTGATGAAAGTTCCTTTCTTTTCATTTTCGTTCCAATCTAACCAACCGAACTTAGGGTTTTTACCACGGCTCTTGCTAGTTAATGCAGAATTGTGCGCACTCTTAGGACGGTAACCAATAACATCACCTGGCTTACATGTGTAAGAAGGAACGTTCATGATTTCGCCGTTTACAGTTACGTGCTTGTGGTTCACCAACTGACGTGCTTCTGGACGACTAGCTGTTAAACCCATACGGAAAACTGTGTTATCTAAACGAGCTTCTAATAATTTGATCAAGTTTTCACCAGTTACACCTTTTAAGCGTGCTGCTTCTTCAAATGTTTTACGGAATTGACGCTCTAATACACCATAAGTATATTTTGCTTTTTGCTTTTCACGTAATTGAAGTGCATACTCACCTAAGCTTTTACGCTTACGTGCTGCGCCGTGTTGACCTGGAGGGTTACTGTTTTTACCCAACCATTTGCCATTTCCTAAGATTGGCTCTCCAAAGATTCTGGAGATTTTTGTTTTTGGACCTGTATAACGTGCCATTTTATTTAACGCAATTTTTAAGAGGCTGCGGACCTTTTTTGTGATTTTTTAATGACGATGTATCATTGTTAAAAATCTAAAATGAATGATACACCCTGTATAATAAAATAATTAAACTCTTCTTTGTTTTGGAGGACGACAACCGTTGTGTGGCATTGGAGTTACGTCTTTGATAGATGTTACTTCGATACCTGATTGTGCGATAGAACGGATAGCACCTTCACGGCCAGAACCCGGTCCTTTAACAAATACATCTACACGCTTTAAACCTGCGTCAGAAGCTACTTTCGCAGCATCAGCAGCAGCCATTTGAGCGGCGTATGGTGTGTTCTTTTTTGAACCTCTGAAGCCCATTTTACCAGCACTGCTCCAGCTAATTACTTGACCGGTTTTGTTGGTAAAAGAAATGATGATGTTGTTGAATGTTGCAGAGATGCGTACTTCACCAGCAGCGTCTACTTTTACAACTCTTTTTTTGGCAGCAGCTTTTGCACTGTTCTGCGCTTTTTGTGGTTTAGCCATTTTTGTGTTTTGAGGTAGTCTTTAAAAAATAAACCCGGGATTTACCTGGGTACCAGAAACTTCTCCTGCTACTTTTTTTGCTAAGCAATTAAGCAGCGATCCGACAGCTTTTGGGTTTGTATATTAAAAATGGCAAAAGCGGTTGAATAACCGCTCTTACCAAATTAATTATTTTTTAGGTGCCTTTTTCTTACCTGCAACTGTCTTACGCTTACCTTTTCTGGTACGGCTGTTTGTTTTGGTACGTTGACCACGAACAGGTAAACCTTTTCTGTGACGAAGACCACGGTAACAAGCGATATCTAATAAACGCTTAATACTCATAGAAACTTCACTACGTAAAGCACCTTCTACTTTAAACTCACTGTTGATGATGTTACGAATAGCAGTTTGTTCTTCATCATTCCAAGTATTTACTTTTTTATTAAAGTCAATACCTGCTTTGGTTAAGATATA
>CAMAQW010000024.1 GCA_945860335.1 Sediminibacterium ginsengisoli
GCGCTCATTAAAGTAACCTTGTATTTAGCATGGGCACCAAATGGATTTTTTAACAGCAATATTCCGTCTTTTTCTGCCTTAATTGTTACGGTCTTAACCTGTCCATTTTGCTTAGAAGCACTCACTAAAAAAGCGCCTTCTGTTCTTAACTGATTAAATGAAACAGATGACCAAGCCACAGGTATGGCAGGAAATATTTCAACAAATCCCTGATACGATTGCACAAGCATTTCCTGTACGCCAGATGCAAATGCAAAATTTCCTTCGAGGGTAAATGGACGGTAGGTAAAACTAGAATACCCTTCTTTGGTTTGATCTCCATTTAAATGAAAACTATTGCCCGCGCAAAATGCTTTTGCAAATATTTGAAGTGCTTTTTGTGCCCCTTCACCATCTGCTATACGCGCTTTTAAATTACCAAGCCATGCATACGAATAACCACACCAATTGGATGGTCCTACTTTATCTAATAAATCAATGGTAGCCTTCATTACAGGCTTATCCGCCTTATTATTCCACTGATACAAGCCTAATGGAAAAATTGCCATGGTATGAGAGAAATGTCGGTGCGAACTGGTATACGCATGGTCTTTTGCAAACATCAATTCACTTTTTGTAGAAACGATAAAAGGCTCAAACTGTCCTAATATTTTTTTATACCGTACTGCTTCTTTTTCCTTACCTAAAACACTTGCCATTTCAGCGGCTTTTTCAAAAACATATTTCATCAAAGACAAATCGTAATTGGTATTGGTTGTAAACCATGCATCCTTACTATTGTCATGAATTTCTGGACTCGAACTTAATGGAAGTACTCTAATTCCGGATGCATTTACACGGGTAAGACTTTCTAGATAAGTTGCTACTGCTGTGAACCAAGGATATGCTTTTGTTTTTAAAAAATGATCATCCATGCTATATTTCCATTGCCAATAAAAATGTTGCGACAACCATGCACTTACCGTAGGTGATAAAGCGTATTGTATCCATCCACCCATTTCAGTTCCTTCTAGCGTTGTAACACCCGGTACATTCAATCCCTTTATTTTAAAATACAATTCGGTGTAGCGCTGGTAATTATTTTTATGCGCGTCTAAATAATCTGTAAATACACTGGATTCAACTAAATGATTGGCCGTATAACCTGGCCAGTAACTCATTTGGGTATTTAAATCGTGGTGAAAATCTCCTTTCCAAGGTGGAAGCCTTCCATTGTCTGCGGTCCAAATAGCTTGCAAAGAAATGGGCGGTGCGCCTTTACGAGAAGTGGATCCAAATTTATACTGTTCTAAATACCACTGCTTATTAAGTAACGTATCCGGCACTTGAATACTAGATTTAGACCAGTAATTTTTCCACCATTTACTGTGGGCAAGTAACTGAACACTATATGAATTGGCATTTACATTTTGATATGCTTTTGAACTATCTCCTTTTGCAATGATGGTCCAAACCCCTGTGAGTGTATTTTTATTCGTATACCACCACTTTACTTTAACCGTGTAATAAAAACCACCCCAACCCATTTGCTTATAAACCATTTCATATGGTGTGCGCGTTACAGTCCCTTGCACATAACCAAGCCGAGAAAGGTCATCACCACCTACCACATCGCCACCAGCACTTGCTTTACCACCATAGGCTGGTGCTATTAATTGTAGCGCAACACTATCTGAGATATTTGAAAACGAAAACCAACCAAGCTGCCCGGTAGCGTTAACAAAAGTTTGTAGCTCAGCGCCAGATTGCCACTTAACCGTGCACAGTGCTTTTGAAATATCTAATTGCGCACTCGTAACGGCACCTAAATTGCGGGTATCAAATTCTAAAGCCGCGCCAGGAATTTTACTAGGTGCCGGTTCTCTATCGTAAGGTTCATCAAAAAGTTTTTGCACCGCTGCGTAATTGTTTTTTTGATACTGTTCCTCTACCCATTTAAAACTAAATTCATTTCGGTGTAAATCCTTCATTGGCCTTTCGTCCCAAAGTGCTGCACAGTCTAACGAAAAACGCAAATGATTTTCTTTTTGCCAAACCATCGCACCAAGCATACCATTTCCAAGGGGTAATGACTCGTCCCACCTTGTAGGTAAACTTGAAAACTCAAGGTTACTTTTTTGCAATTGAGCAGATAAGCTGCTCACAATAAACAAAAACAAGGATGTATAAACAACACGATAAAGGCGCATACAACTAGATTGGGTTAAAATAATAGCAGGAACAATTCAAATAGATTCAAATTGATTAACTGATGATAAGATAAAAATATTTTTTCAAATAAAGTGAGGAAGCGATTAAAAATAGTCGATTTTTAATACCACAAACAATCATCTATGAAACGTTTTTCAAAAATTACTGCAGCTTTTATTGCTGTATTACTTTTTAACACATTGGCAACACCAATAAATGCGCAAAGCAAAATCAACCAAGATAGTATTGCGCAAAAAATGGGTTGGTTTGAAGATGCTAAACTTGGTATTTTTATACACTACGGAATTTATGCAGTGAATGACGTTTCAGAGAGTTGGAGTTTTCACAACAAACAAGTAACCTGGCCTGCATACATGAGTCAGTTAAGTGGCTTTACGGCAAGTAAATATGATCCTACTGCTTGGGCCAATTTATTTAAAGAAGCAGGAGTCCGTTACACGGTTATCACCACCAAACACCACGATGGTGTGGCTCTATGGGATACTAAAGAAAAACATTATGATGTTATCAGAAATACACCTGCAAAAAAAGATTTGATTGATCCACTCGTTAATGCACTGCGTAAAAACAATATTAAAGTGGGTGCTTATTTTTCACTTATCGATTGGAGCCATCCTGATTATCCTGGATTTTTAAAAGATAGCAGTAGGTATAAAGTAGCCAATGAACCCGAGCGTTGGAAAAGATTTCAAGGATTTTTTCAAAATCAATTAACCGAACTATCTACAAAATTCAACCCAGATTTATGGTGGTTTGATGGCGACTGGGAACATAGTGCCGAAGAGTGGGAAAGCAGTAAGGTAAGGACTAATTTACTAGCGCGCAACCCTGGAACCATCATCAACGGCCGTTTACAAGGCTATGGCGATTATGAAACACCAGAACAAAATTTCCCGGTTACTAGGCCTAGCTTTAAATGGTGGGAACTGTGTATGACAACCAACGATAATTGGGGTTATAGAAAATCAGATACTAATTGGAAAACACCTTACGAAGTGATTTCAATATTTGTTGACGCCGTTTCAAATGGCGGTAACTTATTATTAGATATTGGACCAAAAGCAGATGGCACCATACCAGACGAGCAGGTAAATATTTTAAAGGAACTAGGTGCATGGAATAAAAGAAATGGAACAGCTATATTTAATACCATTGGAGGTATTCCACAAGGCCATTTTTATGGACCTACTACTTTATCTAAAGACTCTACCACGCTGTATTTATTCTTACATGGAAAAACAAGTGGTCCCGTAATGGTAAAGGGCCTAGACAATAAAATCAAATCGATAGAAGTGCTAGGAAGCGGTACAACATTAAAATCAAAGGTTGTAGGAAAAATTTCTTGGAGTCCAGTACCGGGTCTTGTATACATAGATGTTCCATCAACTTCATTAGACAAGTATATCACCGTATTAAAAGTAACCCTTGATAAACCTATTAAACTCTATAGAGGTAAAGGCGGCCTTGGTTAAACGTTTATTAAAGTTTTAAGAACCACAAAATAGCGGCTGCTTCTTTACCCCAGTCTTTGGTGGTTTTTACAAGATCTACATCTAATTGTTTGTAGGTTGTTTTTACTGGCTTACTTAATTTAGGGACTGTATAGGTAGGTGCTGCTTGTACCGATAAACTCGTAGCAAAAATAGTAGTACCCAAACGCGGCACTGCAATACCTAGTATCATACCTGGTAAACCATTAAAATTTTCGGGACCTGCTTGCACCGGAATTTGATCGGTGTAAAAAGCCACTACCACCACCGAGTCGCAAATTTTAGTAACCGCTTTTTTACATTCGAAACCTGCGATATCTCTAACCTCACCGGTAATTTTCCATTCGTATTTTGCAAGACTGTCATTTACTAAATAAACAGTTTCAAAAACACTGGCTGCATTTGTAACCATACCCAATTCGTGCTTTTGGTGCACATAATTTGTTTCGGTAGGCTTAAAAATCATGTTAATGTACTTGTTGTCGGGGTTTACTTTGGTCAGAAAATAAAAGCTTTCTTTACTATTAAACTGAAGCGTGTAATTATCTGCTACTACTTTTGGAAACTGCTTTTTAAGCTCTTCCATCCATATATTTTCTTGAGCTTCTGCATTAATGAGTGCAGCAAACTGGCTAATACGGCGCTCGTAGGTAATACTCCCCGCATTAATGAAATTAACTTGTGCGGCACTTGTGCCAACGATAAAAGATAAAACAAGGATATATAGTATTCTCATGATTGTGTGTTAAATATTAAAACTTTATTAGAAGCCCATAGACATGGGCTTACCATTTTTCGAAAAATTATAAACGATGCTAAATAAAGCATAACGTCTAATGCCATTATTGGTAGTTTCAGAAATAAAATTGCTTGTAATATTTCTGTCCACAAATTGGTTTTGATTGAATATATCGTAAATCATTAGTTTAGCTTCCCACTTGTCATTTTTAGAAATTACTTTACGCATAGATGGGTGCACTAAATAAATATTACGCTGACTCGGGAAAGCTGCCGTTTTTTGGTATACAGTAATATCTGTATTTAGATCTATAAAAAACTTAGCCTTTTTAAACTTAAATTGAATATTTGCATTATTGCGGTAGGTCCAAAAATTAGTAGAAGCACCTGGTCTAATACTAGACACCGTTTTATTATTAGATGCATCAAAACTGCTCCAAAAGTTAATTTTTTTGTCAGCCCATTGTGAAAATGAAATCCCAAATCGGGTAGAAATATTGTCGTTGGTATTTTTAATGCCGTTTACAATATTATTGTACCTGCCGCCATTAATACCTGTATTCATTCCAAAATTGATACCCTTGAAGAGTTCAAAATCATAATAAAAACCGGAGCCATAATTGTAGTTACCATCAACGTTTACATACTGGTTAACAGACTTGCCAAAAGCATCAATTGTTGAAGATGTTGCAATGGCATCATTGGTGTTTGAAAAACTACCACTCAGCTGAACATACTTGTTTTTGATTATTTTAAAAGTAGTATAGTTGAATGAAAACTTGTTGGTGAATGACTGTCTTAAATTAGCATTACCTACGGTGATATTAAGTGGATCTGTATTATCAATAATAGGTTGTATTTGAAGTAGAGAAGGGTTTTGGGTATTCCCTACATAACTCAATATGAATTTTTTTTGTTGCTTGGGTGTAAAATTGAATGTGGCGGATGGAATAAAGTTGGTAAAATTGACTGATCTACTAGCATTTGTGGCATAATCAAATAAACTGTATTTAGCAGATCCTATACCTGTACCAATGTTAAAATTTACTTTTTTAACGGCATATCGGTAACTGATATTACCACTATTATTAACCGTATTAAATTTAAAATGGTTACTTAAAGTATCTACTTTTATTTTTGGTTGTCCAACCCTATCATCAAATGTGTTGCGTTCAGAATTATTCCCTGCCAACCCAATTTTATAATTAAATATCAAAAAAGAATTTTTACCAAGCGGCTCGGTATACACTGAATTTACGCTGCCCGCAGATGTAAGTTGAGATAAGGACTTAGTTTGCGCAATGGTTTCCTGTTTAATAATTACGTTAGACGCATTAAAATAATCGTTTTGCGCTTGTAATAAACCATCCTGTGCTTTGTCGCCAAAATTAAAATCAGAATTTATAGAAATAGTTCTGCCTTTTTTTGCAAAACGTAAGCGGTAACTTAGTGAACCGTTCAATGTTTTATCGTTGGTACTATTACTTGTAGTGCGTGAAGTGTTATTAAGATTAGCACCTGTTTCAGGAATAAAAGACCCCCCCGTAAAGCTGGTTGTATTATCAGAAATTACATTAGCAGCCTTTAATGTTAATTTAAATAGCCCTGTACTATCGGTACCCCACTGATCGGTGGTGGATAGTTTATACTTTTTCTTTTCGGTACGCTGCTCACTATTGGTGCTATTTACAATCGAATTGGTAGGCAAAATAGTTTTACTATATGAACTTGTTAAACCGTTTACTATAAGTCTATTGTATTGCGCACTCGTATTAACAGAACCTTTATCAAATTTATTACTATAGGTAGCGCCCGCCGATTGTTGGTTAGGAAAGCCTGTAGAGCCCCCTTCTTCGCCATCGCCACTTGTCATAATCATTGACATGCCACCATCTCCAAATTCTGTAACCATACCACTACCGTCACCATAATTTTGCGCCTCATCCCAATTTAAATTATCAAATTTGGTATTGTCGGTGGTCACATAACCGGCGATTTTTCGTTTGCCCTTAAAAGCATTGGTCATTAATTTACCATTACCAAACTGATTAAAGTTGCTTCCAGCCTCTGCTTTACCAAAGAATCCATTTTTTTTATCTTCCTTTAATTGAAGGTTAATGGTTTTAGACTTTTGCCCATCATCAATACCGGTAAACACCGCTTGATCCGATTTTTTATCAAATACTTGCACCTTGTCAACCACATCGGCTCTTAAATTTTTAGTAACCACCGCTGGGTCATCACTAAAAAATTCTTCGCCATCAACAAGTACTTTATTTACCTTTTCGCCCTGCGCCGTAATTTCTCCACGTGCGTTTACCTGAATACCTGGCATTTTTTTTAATAATTCTTGTACGTCGGCATTTGGGGTTACATAAAAGCTATCGGCTTTATATTCGGTGGTATCACCTTTAACCCGAATAGCTGATACTGTATTCTTTACAATAACTTCTTTAAGTATATGCGCTTTAGTATCAATAGCAATGTTGAGCACTGTCGGCGCAGCGCCCACAGTAATTTTATCTGTAAAATCGGCGTACTGTGGATAGCTTACCATAACAATATAATCACCTACCGGTAAGCTTGCTATATTAAATTCTCCATAATTTGAAGTTCTTACTGTTTTTACAAGTACCGAATCTTTGGTCCTTAATACATTAACTGAAGCGAGGTATAAAACCTTTTTTTCGGTGGTATCTTTTACAGTTCCTTTAATGGAACTGATTTGCGCAAATGTGGCGAATGAAATTAAAAATGAAAATAGCGTAAGCGCTAGGCTTTTTTGTCCTTGAAATGATAAATTCATGCAGTTTGTTTGGTTCTTAAGAGTCGCATTATTAAAAATGCTGCACGAAAGTACCTTGTACCTTACAAAGTATTGCCAAACAAGCTGTTAAAATAGACGAACGGCAAATAAACGCCTCTAATGTGCTTTATTTTAAATACCAATCTTTATATCGGGTAAGTCCTTCTATAAAATAATAGTCGGCGTAGGTTAACGGTGCATCTACTTCAGACTTATGTGGAAGTGATCCCACACTATGCATAAGTATAAAGCCTCCGTTTTCGCCCAATTTAGCCCTATATGCAGGTGAAGACAATGATTGTAATATAGTTTCTGCAGTTTCTATGTATTCCTTTTTCTCTGCACCTCTCGTGTATTGGCCAAGCTCTAAAAGGGCCGAAGCCATGATAGCGGCACTAGAAGCATCACGCGGAACATTTGGTATACCTGGCGCATCAAAATCCCAATATGGTACTTTATCCGACGGAAGGCGGGGATGAGATAGTAAAAAGCGAGCTATTTTTTTAGCTTGCTCTAAATATGTTTTGTTTTTAGTAAAACGGTACATCATGGTGTAACCATAAAATCCCCAGGTTTGACCCCTAGACCATGCCGATGAATCTGCAGCACCCTGCCAAGTTATTTTTTTAAGAACAGTGCCAGTATTTAAATCCCAATCAACCACATGCACTGAACTATTATCTGGTCTAAACTGATTAGCAATGGTTGTATTGGCATGTGTAACTGCAATTTCTTTATACACCGGATCGCCACCATGATCACTTACCCAGTGTAGTAATTCAAGATTCATCATATTGTCAATAATTACCGGGCACTTTAAAATATCTCTCGAATTCCAAGATTGAATAGATTTTATTTGAGGCCTGTACCTAGTAGACAAAGATTTTGCTGCAATTGCTACAACATCTTTGTATGCAGGATTATTGGTGTATTTGTATGCCGTTCCAAAAGAGCAAAACATCATAAAACCAAGGTCATGATTGCCTGTATAGTATTTTTCTTTTTCTAAAATACCAAGTCGTTTTTCTGCTTCCTTTCTAATATTTTCATCTTTGGTATATGCATATAAATACCATAAAGTGCCTGGATAAAACCCACTACACCACCATTTGGTATCACTTGTTACTGATTTCCCTGTTGCTGACACATAACTGCGCGGCATTACAGAGTCAGGTGTGTTTGCTTTTAAATACTGATATTGTTTGGCAGCAAAAACAAAATTATCTTCAATAAGATTTTTCATTTTATTTTTTAAAGAAGCAGTTTGTCCGTAACTGAGTTGAACCATCAGAAACAAAAGTGCAAAACCAACGATGTATTTTTTCATGTTCGAAATTTAATAATGCAATAAAGTTAATAATCTACCGCGTAATCTTTAGGAAATACTTCTCCATTCCATGCCTTTTTTTGCGTCCAATTGGTTGGTGCAGCTGTCCAAAAATCATGAGATGCCGGTAAGCCAAGAGGCATAAATGCAAAAGAAGCTAGATACATACTGCCCGTGTTGGAATAGGAATCTGCAATATTAGACTGGTTGGCACCCACAAAACCTAATGTTAGTAAGCCACTTCCATTAAATGTGTCTTTTACAAACACCCTTTTAAATACAGCAGTTAGCGCTGGTCTTACTTGTGAATGCAATACACCAGCTGGTAAATTATTTTCAAGTGCGAGTGTAGCAAGTGGCCAAAAAGCACCTACACGGTAGGTAGAGGATCTTCCAAAAACAGGGAAGGTTCCTTCTGGTGAAATAAAACGTTCTTGAAATGAAGCATAACGCTTCATGCGTTTAATAGCAAGATCTAGTTCCGCTTGTGTTCTTCTTCCTTTACTAACATTTACACGAAGTACGGTTACAAGCATAGGCTGAATCACAAAACCATTGTAATGATCAAAATGAAATTTAACACCATCACTATACCAACCATCACCCACATACCAACCTTGTATTTTATCAATACCGGCATCAATACGGGCAGCGTCAATAGGCGCATCAATACTTAATAAAAATGTTTCTACGATAGCCGCAAATAAAACCCAGTTGTTATTTGATGGTTTAATGGCGCGTAGCTTTGTAAATTCTGTAATAAAACGCTCTTTGGTTTGTTTACTAAGCGGCTCCCATAGCGCAGCAGGCGCGAGTAACAATGCCTGGGCTAAAAATGCAGCATCCACAAGTGGTTGCGCTACTTTTGGTGATCCCCAATATAAATAATCTGGACTTTCCGGATCTACGGCATGTGTGAGTGATGCGTGAATTTGATCCCTCATTTTTTTTCTGATACGCCCTTCGTTGGAATCATCATCCGGTAATGCAACAAATGGGGCAATGCCCACAATTAAACGCCCAATGGCTTCCATATATGCCACTTCTTTATTACGGTTGTCCCAGGTAGGACTATAATCCATGGGCATATTTTTCCGGAGCTCGCCTTTACTCATATTTGACAAAATAGGCGATGCTATTTTATCTAATAGTTGAACCCAATACGTTCGGTCTTTTAGCCCGTTTGCATCTAATGCGACGTCTAAAACCTTCGTATCAACTACACTAGCACTAGTAAGAGCGGGCGCGAGACCCACAAAACTTAATATAGAGGATAGTTGTATAAAATTTCTTCTTTTCATAATAATATTATTTATAAAACAGCATCTACTAATTGAATCGTAAAGTTTTGTTTTCCGGTTTTTTTAAGGTCTTTTGCTGTTAAAATAATACGGTATAACTGCTTACCCCAGATGCCAGAAATTCGTTCATCGTCTAATAATTTATCTTCTATGTTTACATCAAATAACTTTGCATCATAATTAAATTCAAGTAATTTTTTTTCGCCATTGTTAAATACAATTTTTCCTGGCTTTTCTATCGTTGGCTTAATATGAACTAAAAAGTGAAGCGCCAATTTTTCATTAAGTGCCAGCAGTTCATAATTTTCAGAAATTTGAATACTATTTTTTGACTGATCAAAATCAAATTTTCGAATGTATTTTTTGACAGCTGCATCCGCAGGATACGCAGCTGCTATATCCATAGATAAGGAAACACTATTTGCTGTTTGTTGAAACTGAACATCATTTGCCTTATAGGAAATACCTTCTTTTTGCATCACACCATTAATGGTAGGGCAGTTATGCCAACCCGATTGCATATTCCATAGCTCATAACGCTTACTGCTAAATGTTTGTGCAGTATAACTTCCAACACCTGCATCTACAAAAACGGGAATATTATTTGCATACACAATAAAATTACCAATATCGTTATGGTTATGACTTTCGGCGTTATGTCCACCCTGAACCGCTAAAAAAAGGCCATTGGTAGATTTGCTTTTAGTTCTAGCTGTTAACACCTGCCTGTCTCCAAACCAAGACACAGCAGGCAGTGGCGCAATAGGTAGCACTGCTGTAAGCGAATCATAAACAGATGCAGTTTCTAAAAAATCAATGATATTACCATTGTCTAATTTGTGTTTTTGCAATCCAAATAAATAGGCGCCAAAAGATTTTAAATCAGGGTCATTATAAAGCGCGCCATAGGAGTAAACACTTTCAGGATCTGGTATCGATTTAGAAAAAGCGTCTGCAAAATTGACAAAATTATTTTCTCCAATATGGACCTTGCTAATATAGCTACCCATATTGTAAATAAGTTGTTGCTGTTTCCAATTAATAGATGTTGCTGTTAACTTATTTAGAACATGAATAAAGCGCATGAGCTTACCCCCAGCTTCGCTCCAATAAGAAGGACCTTCGTCACAACCGCCATCGTTAGGGTATTGATTGACAAAAAAATCGGTACTCTTTAATGTTTTGCCAATAATGAGCCCAACACTATCTGCACCAAGCCCACTATATAAAGCAGTCATGAGTACATTGGTGTTTACCCATGGATTCCAGTTGTTGACAGGCTGTCCGGTAAAACCCATCCACCAAAAATCAGCACGGGTTAGATAAGGTTGAAATATTCTTTTATTTAATTCTGCAAAAACGCGTTTGCCAATACCTTTCGAATATGCATCTAGTTCGTCACTCAACATAAATTGAATCATGGATAATTGTGACCCTGCCGTACCGCTTCCTAAATCAATAACTAATTCGTAGGGGTCAGGTAATCCTGTTTTTTCTTTTTGAGCTACTATGTGCGCAGGTAATACCCAAGTGCTTTGCTCACAAAGTGTCCATATGCCATTTGCAATTTGGGGAATGTATTTTTTGTCTTTTGTAATAATGGCAGCAACCGCTAGTTCATTTAAAATTTTTCGACGTTCATTGTTTTTTCTTTCGAAATTATACCGAGTCCCCGTTATTTTATAATCGAGGTATAAACTTGCTGGTAAAGCTGGCCACTCATATTGTAAGCCTCGGTCACCTTCTTTTATAAGCCTTGCTTTTACGGAGTCCGGTAGCGTAGCTATTTTTTGTAAGTAATTGTTCTTTTGCTCTAGTCGCCAAGCTGCAATATTTGATACATTATTTTGTAACTGCTCCTGCGTAAAAGCTTTTGATAAAATATTTCTTTGCCCAAAAGAATGTTTTTGTAAAATAACAAGCACAAAAAGGCATAACGCCAAAAAAAATCTCTTTTGAGTTACCAAACTCTTTTTCATAATTGAATAGTTGTAAATATTAATCTAGTAGCCTAGTGCCATCCCCAATATGCATCAGGTATTTTCCCATGTTTCGCCCAAATTTGTTTTGGTACGCAGTGTTGATTCGGTTGTACACCGCTTCTACGTTGGCTGTTTGCACCAGTGCAATAACGCAGCCTCCAAAACCACCACCCATCATTCTTGCGCCAACAATATCATTTTCTTTTTTGCAGTTTTCTACAATACAATCGAGCTCCGGACAGCTTACTTCATAAAGTTCACTAAGCCCCATATGTGTTTCGTACATACGCGTACCAAATGCACCTATTTCACCAGCAAGCAAATGATTACAAGCCGCTTCCATGCGGCCAATTTCTTCTATCACGTATTTACAACGGTTGTATACTTTATCACTAATTGAATCAGCTACTGTATCTAACATGGCTAGCGTCGCTTCTCTAAAAGAAGTAATAGAAAATTGTTGACGAAGCGCCGCCAAACCAGTTTCGCATTCTTGTCTTCTCGTATTATATTCCGATGATGCTAATGAATGTTTGACGAATGTATCAAACAATACAATAGAAATACCTTCTAATTTAAAAGGAAAATAGGTATACGATAAATCTGCGCAATCTAGTTTTATGACATGATCCGCTTTTCCAAACATACTTGCAAACTGATCCATCACACCGCAGTTTACGCCTACGAAATTATTTTCGGCGCGTTGTGCTATTTTTACCATTGATTGTTTGCTAATATCTAAATCAAAAAGATGCTTGCATGCAAAAACGGTAGCACATTCAAGTGCCGCCGATGAAGATACCCCAGCACCTATAGGAATATTACCCGTGATTAGCATATTAAAGCCTGAAACAACATGCCCATCTTTTCTAAGTTCATCGATAACACCTAATACATAATTAGGCCATCCACTACTTGAAGGCTGCAAAGCAGCGTCTAAGTTCGTTTGGAAATTTTGATTAAGATCGGTAGCGTGCAATAATATTTGGCTATCGTTTCGTTGTGAAACGGCCACATACATATACTTATCAATGGCTGCAGGAAGTACAAAGCCACTATTGTAGTCTACGTGCTCCCCAATTAAATTGATGCGCCCCGGCGAGGCTATAACAAATGAAGGCGCTTCATTAAACTGCTGGGCAAATAGCGCGCTTACTTCCGCCTTATTCATTAAATATAGCGGTTAATTAAATTTTCGATGAACTCTTGCTTACCACTAATGGTTGCTGGTTCACCTGCTGCAATGGCAATGTCTCTTAAATCTTCTAATGAAAGTTTTCCTTGTTCAAAATCTTTTCCTTTACCGGCGTCATAGCTTGCATAACGGTCGGCTCTAATTTTTTTATACTCAGACTGCTGCAAAATAGCATCTGCTGTTAGAAGCGCTCTTGCAAAAACATCCATACCACCAATATGCGCATAAAATAAATCTTGTGGATCTGTGGAGTTACGTCTAATTTTTGCATCAAAATTAATACCACCACCTTTAAAACCACCTGCTTCTAAAATAATAAGTAGTGCCTCTGTTAATTCATTGATATCAGATGGAAATTGATCGGTATCCCAACCATTTTGATAATCGCCTCTGTTGGCATCCATACTACCCAATAATCCAGCATCGGCAGCTACTTGTAATTCATGCGTAAACGTATGTCCTGCAAGGGTTGCATGGTTTACTTCAATATTTAAACTAAAATCGTTTAATAAATCGTGTTCACGTAAAAAACCAATCACGGTTTCACAATCATAATCGTATTGATGCTTTGATGGTTCACAAGGCTTAGGTTCTATAAAAAACTTTCCGGTAAAACCATTTTTTCTGCCATAATCTCTTGCCGCTTTTAAAAAGCTAGCCAAATGATCTTTCTCACGCTTCATATTGGTGTTTAAAAGGCTCATATAACCTTCTCTTCCACCCCAAAAAACATAATTTTCTCCACCGAGTGCAATGGTTGCATCTAGGGCCGCTTTTACCTGAGCCCCCGCATGTGCGAGCACGGTAAAATCTGGATTGGTAGCGGCGCCGTTCATGTATTTTCTACTTGAAAATAAATTAGCAGTGCCCCAAAGTAGTTTGATGCCACTAGCCGCTTGCTTTTCTTTTAAATACGCCGTAATGGCTTGTAAGCGTCTTTCGTTTTCATGAACATCATTTGTATATTCAACAGCATCTACATCATGAAAACAATAATAAAGCACGCCTAATTTTGTCATGAATTCAAATGCAGCATCTGCTTTGTCTTTTGCTCTTTCGATTGGATCAGATTTTGTATCCCACTCAAACAAATGGGTTGGTTCACCAAAAGGATCGGCACCAGAACCACAAAAGCTATGCCAGTATGCACAAGCAAATCTAAAATGCTCTTT
>CAMAQW010000025.1 GCA_945860335.1 Sediminibacterium ginsengisoli
GCAGTAACACCTAATGGAGACAACAACCTAACATATTCTTGGAGTTTAAACGGAACTGCCGTAAATGGTAATTTACCAACACTCTCTATTCCTAATTTTCAGTCTGCTAATGCAGGTACCTATGCACTAGTAGTAACCAATAGTTGTGGATCTACTACTAGCTCTGCAACTACAACATTACAACTACAACCAACCCCTTCGGTAGCTAACATCGCAGACCAAACTGTTTGTCAGGGCGGTACACTTAATGTAGCGCCTACTTATACCAACGTAAGCGGCGGAAACGTTACCTATCAATGGTATTTTGAAGGCAACTTAATCAATAATCAAAATACTGCGCAACTTAACATTAGCAACATCACAACCTCTCAAGCAGGTAGATACTTTGTTACCGTTAACAATGGTTGTATTCCAGTAAGTGGTTCGCCATTTAATGTGAACGTGCTTAATTTACCTACCATACAAACACAACCTACAGTTCAAACAGAAGCTTGTGTGGGAACTAATTATACCTTAACAGTTAATGCTACAAACGCACAAACATACCAATGGTATAAAAACAATGTTGCCATTGCGGGTGAAACAACAAATACTTATTCAAAATCTGTTAGCGCATCAGATGCAGGTACTTATAAAGTAGTTATCACTAATGGTTGTGGCTATAGTATCAACAGTAATAATGCAATATTGACTGTTAACACACTTCCAACAATTACAAGCTCACCGGCAAATACAACTGTTTGCGTTGGTCAGCCAATTAGCGCTAGTGTAAGCGCAACTGCAAACAGCGGGGGCAATCTTAGATACATCTGGACAAGCGGTGGATCAGAAATAGCGGGTGCAACAAGTTCAAATTTTACAATTGCAAAAGCGAGTGCAAACGAAAATGGAAAAGTATATACAGTTTCTGTATTGAATGATTGTAATATACCTGTTAATGGCGGCAGCTTTACAGTGACTGTTGGCGACAAACCAAAAGATGTTAAAATTACAACAAGTATTCCAAACAACGCAGTTACAGGTAATCCTGCCGTATGCGTTGGATCACCTATTACATTCTCCGTTGAAAGTGTATCGAATGGATATAACCCTAGTTATACATGGTATAAAGATGACGTAAGTAAAGGCATTTCTTCAAATAGTGCATTGAGTATAAGTTCAAGTGCCACAACAGATGCTGGAATTTATAAACTAAGTGTAAGTAACACCTGTGGTACAACAACAAGCAATTCAATTACTATTGGAGTTCACGAAAAACCAATTATTGCAAATCAACCTGAATCAAGTATAACTGCCTGTGAGCTTACAACTGTTACATTAAGCGGTTTAGCACAAAACAAACCAGGAACAAATTCGGCAATAACCTATACTTGGTATTACAACAACAATCCATTTACACTAAATGCACCAAATTTAATTTTAACCAATATAAAGACAGATGAAACTGGGAACTATCAATTAAGAGCAAGTAATGAATGTGGAGCTGTTTCAAGTAATACATCTGTATTGACTGTTGTTTCAAAACCAAAATATTCAATTATTACCCCTTCATCAGATCTTGCAATTTGCTCTGCCACTTATCAAACAAAAACTATTTCGGTAAATATATTTGCAATAAACGGCGCAACCCCAAGTATAGTTTGGTCAACATCTGATGGAAGTATTACTGGTTACAATACGGTAGGCAATACAGCTAATGTTACAGTTGCTTCGGTTGGAAAAGATGCCACTTACAATGCAGAATTAAGTAATTCATGTGGAACAACAGTTTTACAAAATTTTGGAGTAGATGGAATAAAAATAAAAAATGAATCCGCTACGCCAAGTGTTACAACTTTTACTGCTCACCCATTAACAACATTTTGTGAAAGAAATCAAATTAAATTAAATGTTACAACCAAATCGTCTGCAGCAGAAACTTATACTTGGAAATTAAATAATGTTGTCGTTATTACGCAGTCTGGTAATACTAATTCTTCAGATTATACAAAAGCTAATTCAACAACAGCTGACCAAGGAACTTATACAGTTGATATCACAAACAAATGTGGTACATTGTCCAATGCTGTAAGTATACCAGTAACAGTAAATCCAACTCCTGTAGTAGCATTTGACGTTGCTAATCCAGTAACTCAATGTTTATCAAATAACCTTTTTAATTTTACAAATAGAACAGAAGTTGCCAACGGAAGCACAATTGATTATGTTTGGCAGTTTGGAGATGGCAGTATAAATACTACAGACATTAATGCCACCACTCACAGTTATGCAAATTCAGGCTCTTATACAGTTGGATTAACAGGAACAAACAACTATGGATGTAAAAATAGCACTACAAAAGCAGTTATAGTAGCTGCTGAACCAAGAATAACAAAACAGCCTGTTGGAGGCGTTGTTTGCCAAGGAAATTCCAACCTACTTTCTGCCGAAATTAATAGTGGAGGAGCCACTTCACTTACTTACCAGTGGTATTTTAATAACCAACCTATTTCAAATAATCACAGCAACCCACTTACTTTACAGATAAGTTCTATGAGTGCATCAAACGCTGGAACCTATTATTTAAAAATTATCAATGCACAGTGTAATTTATCCAATGAATCGGCAAGGGCTACAGTTAGTTTCCAAGAAAAGCCAAACCCAAGTTTTACAGCTGGGGGTAAATCTCTAACTAGTTGTATAAACGATGCAGAATTTACATTTATCAATACAACACCAGCTGTAGCAAATGTTTCTTATTTATGGAATGTCTCTGATGGTTCAACCAGTAGAGAAAATAATTTTACGTATAAATTTGCGAGTACCGGAATATATGAAGTTTCATTAACTGCAACTGCTGGAGGTTGCAGTTCAGAAGCTGTATACATCTTAGGTAACCGCAATAATCAAATTAGAGTTAATACAATACCAACCATTACAACTGACTTAGTTTCTGATTTAACAATCAAGAAAGGTGAAGCTATTAATTTGTCAGTGGATGCTTCACATTCTTATGTTGATGGAACAAATCCGGCGCCCCCTATTACATACCAGTGGTATAAACTACCTTCTTCAACAGTAATTTTTAATGATAAGAGTTTTAATAGAATAACAAGTGCTGTAATAAGCGATACAGGCAGGTATTATGTTAATGTAAGAAATGCATGTGGATTTGTAAGAAGTAATACTATTAAAATTAAGGTAATTGATAAGCCATCTATCACAATTCAACCAATCGCAACAAAAGTATGTCTCGATAAAGCGCTGCAGTTAACAGTAGATGCTATTTCTAATGACAATTCCAGCCCTCTTTATCAATGGTTCTACCAACAAGATTTAAACGCTCAGCCAGTTCCAATTGCAAATGCTACTGGCGCCGAATTTAATATCGCTAAATTTAAAATTAGTGATGAGGGGCATTATTATGCAACTTTAACAAATAGTGTTGGAACTACCACAAGTGACAAAGTAATTGTTACAGCCAATGATGTACCTATAATTAATTCAATTGAATCCATCCCTTCTATTGAGTCTGGTATTTGTATTAATACGGCACTACAATTAAATGCTACTGTTTCAAATATTGCGAATAGCACAAACACCATTAGTTGGGAACAAAATGGAGTAACGCTACCTGGACAATCAAACCTACAAATAAATTTTGCTGCGATTGCAAAAACCAATAATGGAGATTTAATTCTTAAAGTAGCCAACGCATGTGGAACTGCATCTAAAACAGTGAAGATTAAAGTAATTGACCTACCTCAGTTTACACAATCACCAATAGCTGTTACTACTTGCTTAAATGGCGCTGCAAACTTTACTGCTAAGGTTCAATCTGTTACTGATGGAACACCATATGGATTCCAATGGTTAAAAAATGGCAACACTTACAATGGGACCGGAATTATTTCAGACGAAAAATTAAGTTTATCTAATGTGCAAGTAGCAGATGCTGGTTTTTATGCTTTACAAGCAACTAACGCTTGTGGTGTTACGACCTCGGCTACAGCTAAATTAACTGTATTGACTGCCGGCCCAACAATAACACAACAACCAACAGAAATTAGCGCGTGTGTAGGCGCTCAAAAAAGCGCTTCAATTATAGCTAATTCGGAAGATAATATACTTACGTATAGTTGGTATAAAAACGGTATTTTAATTGCAAATGAAATAAATTCTCAACTACTCTTTAATGCAATAGCAACTTCTGATGCAGGCACTTATAAAGGTGTCGTAACGAATGGTTGTGGACTTACAACAACGTCTAATAATTTTATTATTGTTGTAAAAGAAAAAGTAAGTTTAAATGGAACTATTGCAAACAAAGAATTATGTGTAGGAAATAATTTAACCTCAGACATAAGTGGTTTTTTAAATAGTGCAGACATTAATACAACTTATCAATGGAGATTAAATGACATAGATTTAACAGAAGCTTCTGCAAAAACTAATTCATTAAGCTTACTTGGAATCACGAAGGTAAAAGAAGGAAAATATAGCGTCATCACAAATAATAGTTGTGGCACTTCAACGCTGAACCTATTTAGCTTAAAAGTAAACGCCGCACCAGAAATCACAACACAACCTATTCCAGGACTTGTTTGTGAGGGCGGAAGCTTTACCAATAATATTATAGCCAATAATAATAGTCAACTTCCTTTATCTTATCAATGGCTAAAAGATGGAACTGTTATTACAAACAATGGAACTGCTCAACAGTTACAATTACAAAATATATCAGGAGTTGACCAAGGTTTATACGCAGTAAGAGTAAGTAATACTTGCGGAACTACACTATCCACTTCCGCAAGATTATCACTTATAGGAAACCCTATTATTACACAACAACCCGCGGCTATTAATTCTTGTTCAGGTCTAGAAAATACTGCTACAATTGTTGCAACTTCGGATGACAATAGACTCACCTACAAATGGTTCAAAAATGGCAGTTTAATTGCTGGACAAATTGGATCACAACTAAATTTCCCTAACATCACTGCAACAGATGCTGGTAGCTACAAAGCAATTGTAACAAACGGTTGTAACTTAAGTACAACCAGTTCAGATTTTCTTGTTTTTGTAAAAGAAAAGATTGCCTTAAATGGTAGTATTACCAATAAGCAGCTTTGCGTTGGCAATACATTAGATGTAGATCTATCTGCTTATTTAACAGGCACTGATGTAAGTTCGAGATACCAGTGGAGATTAAATTCAATTGATATTACGGAGGCTAGTGCAAAAACAAATAGAATACAATTATTAAATGTTGCTAAAACCAACCAAGGTGCATATTCGCTTATTGCAACAAATGGCTGTGGACCTTCTACTTTAAACTTGTTTAATCTAACAATAAATACAGCTCCAGAAATTATAACACAACCAGTTGCTGGATTTGTATGTGAAGGAAAAACATTTACCAATAGTGTTTTTGTAGCCAATGCAACGCAGCTTCCTTTGTCTTACCAGTGGTTCAAAGATGGCAATAGCATCACCAATAATGCAACGGCTCAACAATTGGTATTACAAAATATAGCAGCTGCCGATCAAGGATTATATGCGGTTCGAGTAAGCAATACTTGCGGAACCACACTATCATCATCTGCAAGATTATCGCTTATTGGAAATCCTGTAATAACACAACAACCAGCATCTATCACTTCTTGTGCCGGAATAGAAAACATTGCAACTATTGTTGGAAGTTCAGACGATAATACACTAGTGTACAAATGGTACAAAGACGGCATTTTATTAGCTGATCAAATTAGCAACCAATTGATATTCTCTAAGATATTATCTACAGATATTGGTGCCTATAAATCTGTTATTACTAATAGTTGTGGATTAAGTGCTACTAGTAATACATTCCAAGTTGTAGTCAAAGAAAAAGTAAGTTTAAATGGAACTATTGCTGATAAATTATTATGTACAGGTAATAATCTGACATCAGATATTAATAGTTACTTAAATGGTAAAGAAATTGGAACCACATATCAGTGGAGATTAAACGATATTGATATAACAGACATTTCAGCAAAAACCAGCTCATTAAATATTTTAAATATCAATAAAGAAAGAGAAGGAAAATATAGCGTTATTGCTAACAATAGCTGTGGTGCATCAACGCTTAATTTATTTAAGCTAACTGTAAATACAGCTCCAGAAATTACAACACAACCAGTTGCGGGATTTGTATGTGAAGGAAAAACATTTACCAATAGTGTTTTTGTAGCTAATGCAACGCAACTTCCTTTGTCTTACCAGTGGTTCAAAGATGGCAATAGCATCACCAATAATGCAACGGCTCAACAATTGGTATTACAAAATATTGCAGCTGCCGATCAAGGATTATATGCGGTTCGAGTAAGCAATACTTGCGGAACCACACTATCATCATCTGCTAGATTATCGCTTATTGGAAATCCTGTAATAACGCAACAACCAGCATCTATCACTTCTTGTGCAGGAATTGAAAACATTGCAACTATTGTTGGAAGTTCAGACGATAATGCACTAGTGTACAAATGGTACAAAGACGGCATTTTATTAGCAGATCAAATTAGCAATCAATTGATATTCTCTAAGATATTATCTACAGATATTGGTGCCTATAAATCTGTTATCACCAACAGTTGTGGATTAAGTACTACTAGTAACATATTCCAAGTTGTAGTAAATGATAAAATAAAAATTATAGAGGCCATTTCAAACAAAACAGTTTGTGTAGGTTCTGATTTTGAAACTGACCTTGCAAGTAATTTAAAAGGCGCTGACTTAAGCTCTAAGTATCAATGGAAATTAAATGGTATTGATATTCTATCGAATTCAGCAAAAACCAATAAGATACAATTGCTAAATGTTACAAAAGCAAATAGCGGTAAATATTCAATATTAGCCACCAATAATTGTGGCGCTGCAATAATAGATTTATTTAATTTAGGAATCACCAATCTTCCGGCCATTGAAACACACCCTATTGAGGGCAGTGTTTGTGAAAACTTAGACTGGAGTAACAAAGTGGTTACCTCAAATGCCGATCAAATTGGATTTACGTATCAATGGTATAAAGATGGGGTTGCTTTATCAGGTGCAACTCAGCCAACAATTTATGTATCAAACTTAAATTCGAGTAACAAAGGACTTTACAGCGTTAAACTAAGCTCGGCTTGTGGAGACGTGATTAGTCAAAGTGCATTGCTACAAGTAAGGCCAACGCCGCAAATTGATATTGCACTTGTGGGAACCCCTCCTATGCAGTGTATTGACAATAATTTATTTACATTTAAGTCTAATATATTTATCAGCGATAATTCGATGGTAGATCTTACATGGGATTTTGGTAATGGAGTAACAAGTAAGCAATCACAAGTAAGCCACAGCTATGGTTTTGCTAACGACTTCAATGTATATTTATTTGCAAAAAGCATTTACGGATGTAAAGACACAGCAGTTCAAGTAGTTAGTGTAAATACCAAACCAGTAATTACAGAAAATATTGTAAATCAAATTTTATGTACTGGTGCTCAACTAAATTATAATGTTGACGTAAAAGTTAAGCCAAATGAAAAAGTAGGATACCAATGGTATTTTAACCAAGACCCTATTTTAAATGCTGTTAATAAATCTATTTCAATAGATAATGTACAAAAAGTAAATGGCGGTAATTATAAATTAAGAATCACCAATGCTTGTGGTATTACCTATTCTACCGAAGCTGAACTTAAAATTGCAGAAAAGCCAATTGTGACAGTCCCTCTACCTATCAATTATAAAGTATGTGACGGGTTTGAAACTGTTTTACAACCAACCGTTTTTTCTCTTTTACCAAAAACATTTCAATGGTACAAAAATGAATTGCCATATGTTGGTCGCGAATCTGACACATTAAGAATCAAACAATTTGGAACACAGGACGTAGCCACTTATGCAGTTAGCATTACAAACAAATGCGGAACTACCTATTCTATTCCGGGCAATTTAATCATGAAAAATATTGCATGGTCTACACAATCATTAGTAAGTGACACTATCTGTTATCAAACAGATACGAAACTTGCACTTAAAGATTTTGCAAATAATGATGATACACTCATCTTCTCATGGTTTAAAGATGGTTTGCCATTAACTGGAGTAAACACAAAAGATTTCAGCATCAATAAATTTATTATTAATGATACTGGATATTATGCAGCAAAACTCACCAATAGCTGTGGTATATTAAATGTACCTGTTGCAAAACTTACTTTAAACAAAGTGAATGCTGCATTTAGCCTTGATACCCTTGATGCTTGTAAAGGAAGTTTAATCATTAATGGGCTTGACACTACCCGATCTTTATTTAGAATAAGAGATAACTATTGGCAAATTAAAGAACTGAGTAGAACTCTTGGATCAACGCCAGGTATGAGATTCCAGTTTTCAAATAGCGGGACCTACACTATTCGTCATGCCGTTACTGATATTAAGGGATGTAACTCAGATACTGTTTCCAAAATAGTGATCAATTATGGCAAACCAACAGCATCCTTTACTATCAACGATACCTGTATGACCACGCCATCTATTGCACTAAATAATTCTGTGTTTGGCCATGCTAGTAGCAAGCTAACAAAGTATACATGGAATTTTGGAGATACCACCATCATTAGAAATACAAGTATAGTTCCATCTTATACGTATAAAACAGCAGGACCCAAATCTCTACAATTAATTGTAGAAAGTGATAGCAGTTGCGTTGCAGATACAATGACGAAAAAACTAATGGTTTACGGAAATCCTGTAGCAAGTTTTGTTACTCAAGATAGTTGTCAAGGATTCCCTGTACTCTTTACCAACAGAAGTTTTACGCAATTTACCCCAGACTCGGTAGGTAGATTTAGTTGGAATTTTGATGATGGAGCTACATCTTCATTAAGAAATCCACAAAATATTTTTAAAGAGTATGGTGCTTATAAAATAAAACTAACTGCATTTAGTGCTAACTGTCCATTCCTAACAGATGACACCACTATAAACATGACAATCAAGAGTCCCCGCGCAAACCAAGTATACCCTAGAATCCAAACAGTGAAGCGCGTTGTTGGACAAATGAATGCCATTGGAAATGGTAGAAGCTATGCATGGTTGCCTTACACGGGACTTACTGATACAAAAATTAAAAATCCAAAGTTCAGTATAACCGAAGACAAGATAACCTACACCATCACGATTGTTGATTCGGCAGGATGTGTTAACAATGATAAACAAGAAGTATGGGCATTTACCAAGCCTGATATTTACCTTGCTACTGGATTCTCTCCTAACAACGATGGTGTTAATGATAAATACAAACCTGAGTATATAGAAATTAAAATTCTTGAATACTTTAGAGTGCAGGATAGCAATAACAGACAAGTGTTTATCACTAATAGTTTGACAGATAAATGGGATGGTACTTATAATGGCAATCCATTGCCTCCAGCACCATATCTAGTATCCGTTGCTGGTATAGATATACAAGGAAATAGAATTGTAAAACAAGGAATTGTAATAGTCGTAAAATAAAATACAGAATATGAAAAAAAATCTAATTGCTGTAACGATCTGCCTGCTAATTGGGATAATTGCTAGCACACAATCTTTTAGCCAAGGCACAAAAATAAAAGCTGAAGAAGGAACCGTTGTTAGGGTAAAATCTTTAGCAGACATTTCTTCTAAAGATGCTAAGAGCGGCGATTTGGTTGATTTCGTTTGCGCCGAAGATATCTTTATTGGAGATAAATTAATTATAAAAGAAAATGCTAGAGTTTATGCTCGAATTGAAGAAGCTGAACAAGCAAAAGCAGCTGGAAAGCAAGGCAGCATCAAAATTGCTTTCGAAGGAATAAAAGCTGTTGATGGACAAAAAATTCCTTTACGCTCCGTTAAAGGAACAACGGAAGGCAAAAGCACACTTGCATCAACTGTTGCTTTATCTCTTGTAGTTTCACCTTTATTTCTTTTAAAGAAGGGCAAAGAAGTTAATCTTCCAAAAGGACACTTACTTGAAGCGTATGTAGCCCAGGATGTTGAAATTGTTGTTCAATAAAATCATGTACCGGTAATAAAAAAGGCGCCACATGTGGCGCTTTTTTTTTGTAGTAAGTGGAGAATAGCGGGGTCGAACCGCTGACCTCTTGCATGCCATGCAAGCGCTCTACCAACTGAGCTAATTCCCCTACGCTAAAATGTAAGTTCTATTATCCTTCCCAGATTTCTGCCTTACCTTCTAACCACTGCTTCACCGAATCTGTGGTTACAGACTTTGGTCTTTCCAGTGGGAAGCCTAACGCGCGGTCCCAACAAAGGCTAGATAAAACACCAAGTGCCCTACTCACGGCAAATAACACGGTGTAAAATTCATATTCTACTAGGCCGTAATGAACCAGTAATGCACCAGAGTGTGCATCAACGTTTGGCCAAGGATTTTTTACTTTACCAAGTGATTGTAAAATTGGTGGAACGGTTTCATAAATATTCCAAACCGTATTTACCAACTTATCATCTGGCATATGTTTTTTACCAAATTCCATTTGCGCTGTAAAACGTGGATCCGTTTTACGAAGTACCGCATGACCATAACCAGGAACTACTTTACCTGAGCTAAGTGTTGCTTGTACATAGTTTGCAATTTGCTCCGAAGTTGGCGCATCGGTACCAAGTGATTCTTGCATTTCAAAAATCCACTTGATCACTTCTTGATTGGCAAGACCGTGTAATGGACCTGCTAAACCGTTCATGCCAGCCGCATAACTTAAATAAGGATCGCTTAGTGCAGAACCTACTAAGTGTGTGGTGTGCGCAGATACGTTTCCACCTTCATGATCGGCATGGATGGTCATGTATAAACGCATAAGTTCTTTAAAGCTTTCATCGTTGTAACCCATCATGTGTGCAAGGTTACCAGCCCAGTCTAATAGGCCGTTTGGATGAATATGTTCGTTGTTTTTATACTTACGACGATAGATATATGCAGCAATGCGCGGAAGGCGTGCAATTAAATCCATGGTGTCTTCAAATACCGGACTCCAATAATCTTTTTTATTGATACCGGTAGCGTATGCTTTTGCAAAATTACTTTCAGTTTGAAGTGCCATCACGCCCGTAACAAACATGGTCATTGGGTGTGTGGTAATAGGAAGTGCATCGATGGTTGCAAAAACATGATTGGGTACATGACTTCTGCGCTGCCAAATATTGGTAATCGTTTCTGACTCTTCTTGTGTTGGTAGTTCACCGAGTAACATTAAGTGAAAAAGACCTTCTGGAAGTGGCTCACCACCACCGGGTGCTTTTGGTAAACTCGCTTGTAATTCTGGAATAGAATAGCCTCTAAATCTGATACCTTCTTGCGCATCTAACAAAGACGTTTCGGTAACAAGTCCGGTAATACCGCGCATACCTTGGTACACTTGTGCCAGTGTTACTTCACCCACTTTTTTGGTGCCATGGGTTTTAATAATTTCTTTGATTTCAAGCGCAGCAGATTCTGCTTTCGTCTTAAATTTTTCTTTCAGTAATTCCATGCTAGATCATTTTAAAAAAATCTTGCGCAAAGGTATGTACAACTTGCATTGTATCACAAAAGAATATCAAAGAAGTTTGGCCATTTTAACGTTTCCTATTTAGGGGCCTTCTTATAGAGGTAAAATATCACAAAAAGGAAGATAAAATTGGGTATCCAAGCGGCCATTAAGGGCGGTAAACTGCCTTTTGTGGCAAAAATGGTAGAAAAACGGTCTGTTAGAATAAATAAAGCGGCAATGATAAAGCCCACGGCGAGGTGCATACCACTACCCCCGCGCACTTTTCGGCCTCCAACAATAGCCCCAATAATAGTAAGTAGTAAGACGGTTACGCAGGTGGCATCGCGCCTGTACCGCTCCACTTTTAAGGCATTAAGCCCTTCTGAACCCCTTAATTTTTCAAGTTCTATAAAGCGGTTAAGTTCGGAAGTGGTTAATTTATCTTTGGTGTATTTATCCCTACTTAAGTCGAGTGGACCAAAATTAAATGCCATGATTTGTTGGCTGGTATAAGCAACATTTTCTTGGAGCGGTAACACTTTTCGATCAATAATAAATTCAAGTTTCCATTTTTTAGAAGCCGTATCCCAAGTGATCTGATCGGCTCTAATATTGCGCACCAGTTTGTTATTTTTTAAGGTGTATGCAAAAAATGGGCCGCCTCTTTTTGATGCCGTATCATAGGCATAAATGCCGGCATATGTAAATGAATCGATGCGTAAATAAATATTGGAATTGGTACCTACAAGAGCATTGTAAGAACTGTTTTTATCAATATAGGTCGCTTCAAAACTACCTCTAATTTGATTGGCTTTGGGCACCACATATTGGTTGGCAAACCAGAGCACCATGCCCAGCATAACACCACCCACCAGGTATGGACGAAGCCATCTATTATATGAAGTGCCACTGGCTAAAATGGCAATGATTTCGGAGTTTCCAGCCATTTTTGAGGTAAAAAAAATAACCGCTAAAAAAACAAAAAGCGGTAATAGTAGTGCAATAATATGTGGGATAAATCCAAAATAATAACTAGTAATAATATCTTTTGCACCCAAACCAGAACGCACAAAATCATCTGTTTTTTCACTTACATCAATAACAATGGCAATCACTGCAAATAAAAAAATTGCAAAGAAAAAAGTGAACAAGAATTTTTTAAGTATGTACCAGTCAAGTATTTTCATGTACCTACAAAATAATTATAAACGCTGTTTTAAAATGGGCAGCATTTGTGCTTTCCAAGTAGCAAAATTATTATCTAGAATTTGCTTTCTAGCCTCTCCCACCAACCACAAGTAAAAAGCCAAGTTATGAATACTTGCAATTTGAAGCCCTAATATTTCATCGGCTACAAACAAATGACGTAAATAGGCTTTCGAATAATAATTGCTAGAATGGCACGGAATGCCTGTATCTATTGGCGAAAAATCAGATGCCCACTTTTTATTTTTGATATTGATCACTCCTTCTGATGTAAACAACATACCGTTTCGGCCGTTGCGGGTAGGCATCACACAATCAAACATATCAACGCCTCGATCTATGCATTCAAGTAGGTTCCAAGGTGTTCCAACACCCATTAAGTAACGGGGTTTATTGGTTGGTAAATTGTCGGTACAAAGGGATGTATACTCGTACATCATTTCTTCTGGCTCTCCTACACTTAAGCCACCAATGGCGTTACCTGCACAGTTAGTAGAGGCTATAAATTCTGAAGAGGCAACACGCAAATCTTTAAAGGTACTCCCTTGTATAATGGGGAATAAATTTTGCGTATACCCATATTTATCGGGGGTTTCAGCGAGTCTTTTGATGCAACGCTCTAACCAACGGTGCGTGAGTTCCATACTTTTTTTAGCATAAGAATACTCACTTGGATAAGGTGGACATTCGTCAAAAGCCATGATAATATCGGCACCAATACTGCGCTGAATATCCATCACCGACTCGGGTGTAAAAAGGTGCTTACTACCATCGATATGAGATTGGAACACCACGCCCTCTTCGGTAATTTTTCGGTTGGCTGCCAAAGAAAAAACTTGGTATCCGCCGCTATCCGTTAAAATGGGTTTGTGCCATCCATTAAATTTATGAAGACCTCCAGCCGCTTCCAATACTTCGGTGCCCGGACGTAAATACAAATGATAGGTATTACCTAAAATAATTTGAGCTTGTACTTCTAATGAAAGTTGCTGTTGCGTAACCGCTTTAACTGTCCCTACGGTGCCTACTGGCATAAAAATGGGGGTTAAAATTTCGCCATGATCGGTTTGCATCACACCGGCTCTTGCACCTGTGCCGGTAGCCGTATTTTGAAGTTGGAAGGTTAGTGCAGCCATGGCCACAAAAGTAGCACAAAACCACTATTTTTGCGCTCATGAACGTAGCTCCCATCATTTGG
>CAMAQW010000026.1 GCA_945860335.1 Sediminibacterium ginsengisoli
TGTTCACAATATTGCAAGCCTCATCAGTAATCTGGTAGTACTCGGCATCCATTTTATGTTTGCTTAAGTCTTCTACTTCAATAGGTCTAAATGTACCAAGGCCAGTGTGTAGAGTTACTTCTGCAAATTTTACACCTAATATTTCACATCTTTTGATGAGTTCTTTACTAAAGTGTAATCCAGCAGTAGGCGCTGCAACCGCACCTTCATGCTTTGCATATACGGTTTGGTAACGTTCTTTATCTTCCTCGTCTGGTTTGCGTTTAATGTATTTAGGTAGCGGTGTCTCTCCTAAAAACTCTAACATTTTTTTGAAACTTTCATCGTCGTCGTCCCATAAAAAACGAATGGTACGTCCACGGCTTGTGGTATTATCTATAACTTCTGCAACAAGTTCTTCGTTGTCGCCAAAATATAATTTATTACCTACTCTTATTTTTCTTGCGGGATCAACAATGACATCCCATAAACGGTTTGGCTTGTTTAATTCGCGGAGTAAAAAAACTTCAATTTTAGCACCTGTTTTTTCTTTACGCCCGTACATACGAGCCGGAAATACTTTTGTGTTGTTTACTACGAAAACATCTTTATCATCATAGTATTCTAAAATGTCACGGAAGTTTTTATTTTCCATATGACCACTTTTTCTGTCTACTACTAGAAGGCGACTGTCTTCTCTTTTTTTGGTTGGATTTTGTGCGATCAGGTTTAAGGGTAGATCGAACTTAAATTGTGATAATTTCATGTTACGGCATGATTATTTAGTGAAGGCTGCAAAAGTAGGTAAAAATTGCCAAAATTAAGGTAGGGCTGCAATAAGTTCCTGTGTATAAAGGCTTTTGGGCGAATTGTAAACCATGTTGGCAGGTCCAATTTCTTCTATTTTACCCATATTCATCACCATAATTCGGTCACTTATGTATTTTACCACCGATAAATCGTGGGTGATAAAAAGTGCCGAAAACTGCATGGATGATTTAAGGTCATTTAATAGGTTTAGCACCTGTGCTTGAACGCTTACGTCTAGTGCAGAAACACTCTCGTCACAAATAACAAATTTGGGTTGCATAATTAGTGCCCTGGCAATCACAATTCTTTGACGCTGCCCTCCACTAAATTCGTGTGGGTATTTATTGTAACAATCGGCGGGGAGCTCCACTTTTTCAAGCATTTCAATCACCCTTTCTTTTCTTTCAAGTTTGCTTGGTACCATTTGATGAACCAGAAGTGGTTCTGATATGGCAGCACCAATGCACATGCGGGGATGCAAGGAGCTGTAGGGGTCTTGAAATATGAGTTGAATTATTTTTTTATAATGCGGATTGTATGGTTTGTTTGGAGTAGCGATGGTTTCTCCTTTATACATAATAGATCCTTCGTTAATCGATTGCAGCCCAACAATCGATCTTCCAAGTGTTGTTTTTCCGCATCCCGATTGTCCTACAAGACCAAGGGTTTCGCCTTCTTTAATGTCAAAGGAAATGTGATCTACAGCTGTAAAACTTTTAGTAACCTTTCCAAAAAAATTGGTTGCTATGGGAAAGCGAATGGTAAGATTATTAACTTCAAGTAAAGTGTCATTACATGTTGTTTCTAATGGAGTAACATTATTTGGGGTAGGCGGAACTTTATAATTTGAATTTGATAAAAAATCTTGCACAACCGGAAGCTTGTGCCCTTTGGGATATAGACCAGGCCTACAGGCCAATAGTGCTTTTGTATATGGGTGTGTGGGATTTTCAAATATTGCTTTTGTTGAATTTTCTTCTACAACTTCTCCTTTATACAATACCGTAACCACATCTGCAAAAGAAGCCACCACATTTAAATCATGGGTAATAAATAAAATGCCCATGCCCGTCTCTTGTTGCAATTCTTTAAGTAGTATTAAAATGCTTTTTTGAACTTGCACATCAAGTGCTGTAGTAGGTTCGTCGCAAATGAGTAAATCGGGTTTGCCACTCATGGCCATGGCTATCATGACACGTTGTTTTTGCCCACCACTTAGTTCGTGTGGATACTTATCAATGGCTTTTTCAGGATCATTTATTTTGACACTTTTAAATAGTGCAATTGCTTCCACAATGGCTGCTTCTTTTGAAAGCTGTTGGTGTAAGATGATGGTTTCTATTATTTGTTCGCCACAGGTGAGTACAGGATTTAAAGCAGTCATGGGTTCCTGGAAAATCATAGCAATTTTACGACCTCTAATTGCCTCAATAGAGGCATGGCTTGCTTGTAATAGGTTAATGGCTTCGCCACTACGCTCATAAAACACAATAGAACCATTTTTATAGGAAACAGGAGGGCTTGGAATGAGTTGTAAAATGCTCATCGAAGTAACTGATTTACCAGACCCTGATTCCCCAACAAGTGCCCTTATTTCGCCCCTACAAACACTTAAGTTTAGCTTCTTTACTACTGTAAAGCTTATGTTCTCTTTTTCAAAAGCAACAGTAAGGTCTTTAATTTGCAACAAAGGGGCGCCCATTGTGTTATAGTTTTGTACAAGATTAAACAAATTAATTAGCCAATTTTATGCTAATGTGGATTAATATTTGTTAATACTGTTCATTATTGTACGGGTTCGCTTAATTTTGCACTTACAATTGTTAGTTTACTAGCTTTTGTAGGTCATCTAAATGATTGAATATGATTCGAAAAGCATGGTGGAAATGGGCTGCGTTTTTGCTTCTTTTTTACACTAGTATTTATGGTTTTATTGTCAAGGTTCCCAAATTAGATGACAGGCTTGAGCATTCTATTCGTAACATGTTTTTTCATGTGCCGATGTGGTTTGCTATGATGATTTTACTTTTTGTTTCGGTATGGTATGCCGCTAAATATTTACGCACCACTTCATCCATCGATGATTTTTATTCTAAAGCTTTTGCAGCAACTGGAACATTGTATGGTTTTTTAGGATTGTCTACTGGGGCTATTTGGGCCAACTACCAATGGGGTAGTCCATGGAGTGGAGACCCTAAACAAAATGGGGCAGCTATTGCCATGCTTATTTACCTTGCTTATTTTGTTTTGCGTGGCAGTATGACTGATGAAGACAAACGTTCACGCATTGCATCGGTGTATAACATCTTTGCATTTTTTATGCTTTTTCCAACGCTTTGGATTTTGCCAAGACTCACAGAATCGCTACATCCAGGCGGTCAGGGCAGTGAAGGCAATCCGGGTATTAATGGGAAAGATATGGATGCAAATATGCGTTCCGTATTTTATCCCGCTGTTATTGGCTGGACCTTACTTGGTGTGTGGGTGAGTACCTTAAAAATTAGATACGAAATACTTAAAGCAAAATAAATTATGAAAAAATATTTTAAATCTTTCTTACTCGTACTATTTACAATTGGTTGTTTTATTGCTGCAAAAGCTCAAGATGTTGCTGCCAATACAAACACCGATGTGATGCGCAGTAATGGAAAAATATATGTTGTAATGGCTGTTGTTGCCACCATTGTAACGGGTCTTTTTGTGTATGTATATTTTATCGACAAAAAAATATCAAAATTAGAAAACAAATAAATCGATTGTTATGTCTACTAATGCGCCATATAGTTTTTTTAAAAGTGTAGAAAAAAGTTTTGACAAAGCATCTAAATTTACCAATTGGGAAAATGGATTGTTGGAACAAATTAAAGCTTGTAATAGTGTGTACAGTATGCGTTTTCCAGTAAAAATGGATGATGGCAGAATTGAAGTAATTGAAGCTTATCGTGTACAGCACTCGCAGCATAAATCTCCTTGTAAAGGAGGGATTCGTTTTAGTGAAGAAGTAAACCAAGACGAGGTCATGGCGCTAGCTTCACTTATGACCTACAAGTGTGCTATTGTAAACGTTCCATTTGGAGGTGGTAAGGGTGGTATTAAAATTAATCCACGTGAACACTCTGCTTATGAGTTAGAAAAAATTACACGTAGATATACAGCCGAGCTTGTAAAAAAGAATTTTATTGGTCCTGGTATTGATGTTCCCGCCCCTGATTACGGAACCGGTGAACGTGAAATGGCCTGGATTGTTGACACCTATGCTTCCTTAAAGCCAGGTGATATTGATGCAGCGGGTTGTGTAACAGGTAAGCCTATTACACAAGGTGGTGTAAGAGGCAGAAAAGAAGCTACTGGCCTAGGTGTTTTCTTTGGCATCCGTGAAGTATGCAACATGCAAGACGAAATGGAAAAGCGTGGACTAACAGTTGGCGTAGCTGGTAAAACGGTTGTGGTTCAAGGTTTAGGAAATGTGGGTTACCATAGTGCCAAATTTTTTAGAGAACATGGATCTAAAGTAATTGCAATTGCAGAATTTGAAGGCGCTATTTTTAATGCAGAAGGACTTAACGAAGAAGATGTTTTTCAACACCGTAAAAAAACGGGATCTATTTTAAATTTTCCAGGTGCTACCAATATTACTAAAAGCACAGATGCTTTAGAGCTTGCTTGTGATATTTTAATTCCAGCTGCACTTGAAAATGTGATCAATGGCGAAAATGCACCACGCGTTCAAGCTAAAATTATTGGTGAAGCAGCCAACGGTCCTTTAACACCAGAAGCAGATGAAATTTTTGCAGCGAAGGGGACACTTGTGGTACCTGATATGTATTTGAATGCAGGTGGTGTAACGGTGTCCTATTTTGAGTGGCTTAAAAATTTAAGTCACGTGCGTTATGGCCGTATGGAAAAAAGATTCACCGAAAATTTAAATACACATATCCTTTCTCAAATAGAGGAATTAACAGGTAAATCTGTTTCTGCTACTGAGCGTAGTTTTATTATGCATGGTCCGGAAGAAGTGGATTTGGTGCATAGTGGACTTGAAGAAACCATGATTACTGCAACCCGCGAAATTATGCAAATCTGGAAAGACAATCCTTCTATTCCTGATATGCGCACAGCAGCTTATGTTTGCGCTATCAATAAGGTAGGTACGTCATATGCAGAGCTTGGTATTTTCCCTTAATCGGTTGTAAAACTCGGAAGTGTTGTCATTACAATTGGTTGTGAATTTCTTACATCAAAACCAAAACTGTCATTTCCGTTTGTGATTACAATGTACTGTGTTTCTAATTTGCTGTTATAATGTAACACTTGCCTAAGCACAGATTCGCTAAGCGGGACATTCATTTCTTTACATTCAACAATTAACCAAGGTTTGGTGTCTTTGTAAACAAGGATATCAAACCTTTTTTTTGTTTCTCCCCATTTGATTTCTTTTTCAATGGCAATGAGTGAAGCGGGTACTTGATGCTTTTGAACGAGTACTTGTAAAAAATTTTGACGTACCCATTCTTCGGGGGTTAGTCGTACCCAAATTTTTCGAAAGGGATCAAAAATTTGCTCTTTTTGATCCAAGCTTTTTATTTGATGCGCATATGTTGGATACTCTACTTGAATCATAAGAATTGATTTGTCATGGCTTTATTGTAATTTAGCCAATTAACTTTTTTCAAATATACCCACACTGGGTTAAAATGCCAACCTATGAAAACGAAAGAAGAAATTGTAAATAATTGGCTTCCAAGGTATACCGGGGAGCAGCTTCAAAATTTTGGAAAGTATATATTGCTCACCAATTTTAGCAATTACGTTAACTTGTTTGCTACATGGAATGGTGTGGAAGTGGTAGGGAAAGACCGTCCAATGCAATGTGCAACTGCAAATGGCATAACCATTATTAATTTTGGTATGGGTAGTCCGGGCGCTGCAACGGTGATGGATTTATTAACAGCTATTGAGCCAGAAGCCGTATTGTTTTTAGGAAAATGCGGTGGACTTAAAAAGCGAAATAACTTAGGCGATTTAATACTCCCCATAGCGGCAATCAGAGGTGAAGGTACCTCCAATGATTACTTCCCGCCAGAAGTACCAGCCATGCCAGCTTTTGCCTTACAAAAAGCAATTTCTACCACCATTAGGGATTATAAGGTTGACTATTGGACCGGCACGGTGTACACGACCAACAGAAGAGTATGGGAGCACGACGAAGTATTTAAAGATTATTTGACACGTGTTCGAGCGTATGCCATTGATATGGAAACGGCCACCATATTTACGGTTGGTTTTTACAATAAAATTCCTACAGGTGCACTCTTATTAGTGAGTGATCAGCCCATGGTACCAGAAGGTGTAAAAACAGAAGCGAGTGATGTAAAAGTTACCAGTGCTTTTGTTGAAAATCATCTAAAAATTGGTATCGATTCATTAAAGCAACTCATCAATAAAGGGCAAACTGTAAGGCACTTGAGATTTTAAAGTGCAATTAATCTTTCCATAAAAAAGGAAATAAAATTAGCGCTAGGGCAACTACTAAAATATCTAGCCCAACTAGCATTGCAACCATTTGTATAAAGCCTCCTTGTATAACAGACGAAAAGCCTGTAGCTGAAATTTTCATGAGTAGTAGCAGTTGTGGAATAATGAGCGGAAAGCCCATAATAGCCATCATTGCAGCGTTTTGTTGTGCTTTAGCTGCTATGGCTGCTAAAAAAGTAAAAACCAAACTAATACTCATGCCACCAAGGCAAACAATACCTGTAAATACAAGGGCATGTGTAAGTGGATTGCCAAGTAATAGTGTAAAAACTGCCAGGCTTAATAAGCTCATGGCAAGCATAAGTACTAGGTTAAAAATAAGTTTAGCGAGAACAAAATTTTGAGCACTGGTAATGGAGTAAAAGTATAACATGCGTCCACTTCCTTCTTGTAAAAAACTTTTAGCGACAGCGTTAACACAAACAAACAATTGGATCACCCAAAATAGTCCATTCCATACCTGATCATCAGGTTGTCCCATCGACAAATACACCACAAAGATGGTCGTTACAACATAGAGTATAATGCCATACAAAGTATACTGCTGTCTTAGTTCTAGCAGAAAGTCTTTTTTTAATAAAGCAAGTATGGCGTTTTTATTTTTCATGCATGCATTTTCGGCAACGAGGTTCGTAGGTATCTTTTTCTCCAAGTAATACTTGACTTTCGTTGGCGGTTTTTCTAAATGATACGTGAGCTATATTGCCACATTTCATACAAATGGCATGCAGTTTTGTAATGTAATCTGCTACAGCTAATAAATTAGGCATTTGACCAAATGGTTTGCCTAAATAATCCATATCGAGGCCAGCTACGATAACTCTAATGCCTCTTGTGGCTAGTGTTTCGCATACCATGGTAATTTCTGCATCAAAAAACTGTGCTTCATCAATGCCTATAACATCTACATCGCCAGCCAGTAATAAAATTGATTGTGCATGGTCTACAGGAATGGAAGGGATACTATTGGCGTCGTGACTAACCACTTCTGTTTCATTGTATCTGGTATCCAATGCTGGTTTATAGATTTCAATTTTTAAGTTGGCAATTTTTGCACGCTTAAGTCTTCTAATGAGTTCTTCGGTTTTTCCGCTAAACATACTGCCGCAAATCACCTCAATCCAGCCCCTTTTGTCACCTGTTATGTTAGGTTCTATAAACATGTATCAAATAAATTTGTAGATTAGACGTTAAATAGGAGCGGATACCAGTCCCATTTAAGACCCCAAATGTATTACATAGAATGGAAAGAGTTGGTACGTTAATTCATAAACTAAAAGATCTTTTTGATCAGGGCGCTGGAAGCGAACAGCTTGCAGCCGCTGTTCATATGCTTTTAGCTGAACTTGAAACGGCTAATCCTCCAATGTTTGAGCCCGAAAAACCCAGTAAAATGGGTGTTTCTGTGGTAATGCCTAAAGGGGCGAGAACCCCAAAGCCTGACCAGTTAATTCAGGCAAAACTGCCTCTTGATATACCAGATGACACTTCACCCATTACGCCAATAGATATCCCTACAAATAAATCAATAGATATTCCGGCTGAGCTAGATATCCAGGAGCTGATTGAAGTTGCAAATACATCAAAAGGACCCGCTATTTCTGAAATGAATAGTGGTTGGTTATTTGATACATCTACAGAAATTCCAACCCTTGCCTTGCAGCCTAAGAAAAATGAGTTTGATGAGATCCATCAACTCATGCAGTCGATTCATTCAATGCCTGTACTAAACGAAAAACTCCGCGCCAATAAAATAGAAGTTGGAGCCCTGCTTAACAACGAACCCATCAAGGAATTAAAAAAAGGAATTGGCATCAATGATCGTTTTTTGTTTGTACAAGAACTTTTTAGAGGGGATGAAACCATGTACGAAAGAAGTATCAAAACAATTGATGGTTTTGCTATTTATCCAGAGGCGCAATTTTGGATACAACGTGAATTAAAATTAAAAATTGGTTGGAACGAAGACTGTGCTACTGTAAAGCACTTTGATCAACTCGTTAAAAGACGCTTTTCCTGAATATAGCTTATAATTTTTGCAGAAGCGCCTTTGTGGGCCTGCACAAAATCACCAGATATTTGTCCCATTTTTTTTCTTTCGGCTTCTTTGCTAAATAATCTATTTGCAACCGACTCAAAATCTAACGCATCTTTAATACTAACTGCCCCACCTGCTTCGATGAGCCCTACAGCTTCAATGTATTTATCATAAACAGGTCCAAATAAGACGGGCTTGTAATGCACGGCTGCTTCTATACAATTGTGTATGCCATCTGCGCCAAATCCGCCGCCAATAAAGGTTACAGTAGCATAGTGATAAAGCTTACTAAGCATACCTACATTGTCAATGATTAGTGTATTGAAATTTTGAGGCGCAATACCAGGCCTGTTTAACTGCTTTACATAGTAAGAATACAGTACTGCATTTTTATAAAGTGTCAAGCAGTTTTGAAGTCTTTGATGGGTGATATCGTGTGGTGCAATAATAAATTTAATATGCGGGTTTGTCTTTTCAAAATGCGCAATTGTTTCATCATCCTGAAACCAAGTACTTCCTGCAACGAGTACCAAACTATTGTTGCAAAAATGTGCGATTGGATCGATGGGTACAAAGGCTTTTGCAATTTCAATGACTCTGTCAAATCTGGTGTCCCCGCCAATGTATACCTCATTATTAATGCCAATAGAATGCAGTAGGGATTGTGAGTGTTGGTCTTGCACAAAAAAAGTACTAAAGCAGTGTAGTAGGTTTTTGTAAAATCTACCATACCATTTAAAAAACAATTGATCTTTTCTAAAAATACCGGCTATTAAAATAGTAGGTATTTGTCGTTTTTTTAACTCAGTAAGATAGTAATGCCAAAATTCATACTTTACAAAAATGGCTATGGATGGGTTTACTATTGTTAAAAATTGCTGCGCATTTTTTTCGCTATCCATGGGTAAGTAAAACACAAAATCTGCCCCGCTGTAATTTTTATGAACCTCATAGCCAGATGGTGAAAAAAAAGTAAGTACAATAAGGTGATTTGGGTATTCCTTTTGTAGCCCTTCTAAAACTGGACGCCCTTGTTCAAATTCACCAAGTGAGGCACAATGCATCCAAATAACTGGTTTTGTGTTGGAGGTTAAGGCGGCTGCAATAGCATTTAAAATTTCTTTTCTACCGGTATGCCACTGTTTTGCTTTTGGATTAAAATATCCAAGTATCCATGCGGCTATTGGGTAGAGTCCAATGAATATTTGGTAGAGAAAAAGCAAGATTTGATGGTTTATACTGCAAATAAACAAATTTAAGCCCATTAACCCATTTATCTACTAGAATAAGGTTGGCCACAAACCATTCAACAAAGCCTTTTTTGCAGTAATTTTGCACCTATAAATCCCAGGCACATGAGACCCATTCAGATGGTGGATACCAAAACACAATATCTCCAAATTAAAGAGGAGGTAGATGCTGCCATACATGCAGTTTTGGATAGCGCAGCTTATATTAACGGGAAGGCCGTTCAAGACTTTGCTACTTCACTTGCCGCTTATATGGGAGTAAAGCATGTAATTCCTTGTGCAAATGGTACCGATGCACTTCAAATAGCCATGATGGCCATTGGTCTAGAACCCGGGGACGAAGTAATAACACCATCATTTACCTATATCGCTACTACCGAAGTAGTGGCACTACTCAGGCTAAAACCTGTTTTTGTAGAAGTTGATCCAGTAACTTTTTGTATGGATCCGGCTGCATTAGAAAAAGCGATTACGCCCAAAACTAAAGCCATTGTTCCAGTGCATTTGTATGGTCAGGCGGCGCACATGGAAGAGATTTTACAAATTGCAAAAAAGCACAACTTATATGTAATAGAAGACAATGCGCAGGCCATTGGTTGCTCCTATACATTTTCTGATGGTACCGTTAAAAAAACCGGCACGATGGGGCATATTGGTGCTACTTCTTTTTACCCTAGTAAAAACTTAGGTGCTTTTGGTGATGGCGGTGCACTCTTTACAAATGATGACGCACTTGCACATACGTTAAAAACAATTGCCAACCATGGTCAAGAAAAAAGATACTACCATGATATTGTTGGTTGTAATTCTAGACTAGATAGTATACAAGCGGCCATTTTAAATATTAAATTAAAACATTTAGACCGCTATAACCAGGCAAGGGCAAATGTTGCATTATTTTACAACCAAGCTTTTGAAAATTGTTCGGTTATAACAACGCCTAAAACCGCTGCTTATAGTACGCATGTGTTTCATCAGTACACCATTTTATTGGATGGAGATAGAGATGGTTTGATTGCCCATTTATCAGAAAAAGGCATTCCTTCTATGATTTATTATCCGGTGCCAGGGCACAAGCAAAAAATGTTCGCATCCTTTAATTTGCCTGATACTTTACTTCCTACCACCGACGATTTAACAAACCGTGTTATTTCATTACCTATTCATACCGAAATGGATATGGAACAGTTAACCTATATTACAGAGGCTGTTTTAAATTTTATCAATAAATAATTTATGAAGATTGCAGTTGTTGGTACGGGATATGTTGGACTGGTGACAGGTACTTGTTTTGCAGAAACAGGCAACAAAGTAACCTGTGTAGATATTGATGCTTCTAAAGTGGCACGTTTATCTGGCGGAGAAATTACCATTTACGAGCCAGGGTTAGAAAAACTTTTTTTGCGCAACCTGCAGGAAGGACGTTTACAGTTTACCACCAATTTAAAGGAAGGAATAGAAGGGGCTAGTATTATTTTTTTAGCACTTCCTACACCACCCGGTGCCGATGGTCACGCCGATTTACAATACATTTTAAAAGTAGCCGACGACTTGGGGCATTTGCTAAAAAGTTATGCAGTTATTGTAGATAAAAGCACCGTGCCTGTTGGTACTGCTGCTAAAGTACATGCTGCTATTGCCAAAAATTATAGTGGTGAATTTGATGTAGTGAGCAATCCTGAGTTTTTACGTGAAGGAGTTGCCGTAGATGATTTTATGAAACCAGACCGTGTAGTTATTGGAAGTAGTTCTGATCGTGCAAAAAAATTAATGGGTGATTTATTTGCGCCCTTTGTGCGTCAGGGTAATCCGGTTATTTATATGGATGAAGCCAGTGCCGAACTAACAAAATATGCAGCCAATTCTTTTTTAGCAGCTAAAATTTCTTTCATGAATGAAATTGCACAACTCTGCGAAAGAATGGGTGCCGATGTGGATATGGTAAGAAGGGGTATTGGTTCAGATGATCGAATCGGTAAACGTTTTTTATTTTCTGGTATTGGATACGGAGGTAGTTGTTTCCCAAAAGACGTACAGGCTTTAATTAAATCTGCGGCTGCGCATGATTATGATTTTAAAATATTAAATGCAGTTGAGCGCGTTAATGAAAAACAAAAAATGCACTTAGTGCATGTAATGGAAAATCATTTTAAGGGTAGTTTAGATGGTAAACATTTTGCACTCTGGGGCCTCGCATTTAAACCCAACACAGACGATATCAGAGAAGCGCCAGCGCTTACAATCATTGACGCTCTTTTGCAAAGAGGAGCTACTATAACGGCGTTTGACCCAGAAGCAGCATCACATGTAAAGCAGGTAGTTGGGGATACAATTAATTATGCTCCAAATCAATACGCAGCACTTGAAAATGCGGATGCGCTAATTATTGCTACAGAGTGGAGCGTTTTTAGAACACCCGATTTTGACGAAATAGTAAATAAGCTTCCTTCAAAATTAATTTTCGATGGACGGAATTTATTTGAACTCCATGCAATGAAAGAACTCGGGTTTACCTATTATAGTATTGGTAGAGCAAGCATTTAATGTATAAATAGTATGATGAAAAATAAAACGGTATTAATTACAGGAGCAGCTGGATTTTTAGGATCGCATTTATGTGACCGCTTTGTAACTGAAGGTGCCACTGTAATTGCGATGGATAATTTAATTACCGGAGATGAAAAAAATATTGAGCACCTAAAGGGCTTACCTAATTTTTCATTTGTATTACATGATATTACAAAACATATTACCATTGATGGGCCACTTGATTATATTTTGCACTTTGCATCACCAGCAAGCCCCATCGATTATTTAAAAATACCCATTCAAACTTTAAAAGTAGGCGCACTTGGCACGCATAATTGTTTAGGCCTTGCAAAAGATAAAGGCGCTAGAATACTAGTGGCTAGTACCAGTGAAGTGTATGGTGATCCACTGGTGCACCCGCAGCCAGAATCATATTGGGGTAACGTAAATCCTGTTGGCCCAAGAGGTGTGTATGACGAAGCTAAGCGATTTATGGAATCTATTACCACAGCCTATCATAGTTTTCATGGTGTTGAAACTAGAATTGTGCGCATATTTAATACCTATGGTCCACGCATGCGACTCAATGATGGTAGGGCTTTACCAGCTTTTATTGGTCAGGCACTTAGGGGAGAAGATCTTACCGTTTTTGGTGATGGTTCTCAAACTCGAAGCTTTTGTTATGTAAGTGATTTGATAGAAGGAATTTACAGGTTATTGCTAAGTGATTATTCGATGCCTGTAAATATTGGTAACCCGCACGAAATTTCATTAAAAGATTTTGCAGAAGAAGTACTAAAATTAACGGATGCAAATGTTAAAATAATTTATAAGCCTCTTCCTATAGATGACCCTAAACAGCGTAAGCCAGATATTACCAAAGCAGCTGAACTTTTGGGTTGGGCACCAACCGTTTCTCGTGCCGAAGGTCTTCAAAAAACATATGCTTATTTTAAATCACTCCCAAAGTTGGAGTGGACCAAACAACCTAAAAGTTTTTCTTAAAAATATTTGTTCATGTCTAAGCCTCTTATTGTTGTTACAGGAAAAAATGGACAATTAGGTTCGGAACTTCAGTTACTTGCTCCATCATTAGCGCATGTATATGATTTTTTATTTGCTGATAGAGCATTGCTCGATTTATCTTCTAATGAATCCATAGAATTATTTTGCTCTCAGCATAAGCCTGCTGTTGTAATTAACTGCGCTGCTTACACAGCTGTTGATAAGGCAGAAACAGACAGAGATGCAGCATTTCAAATTAATGCTGTTGCTGTTGGAAAGTTAGCAGCATTCTGTAAAACAGTTGGTGCTTTATTTATTACTGTTTCTACCGATTATGTTTTTGATGGTAATGGCACAAAACCATACCTACCTTCTGACACAACAGATCCTATAAATTATTATGGGGCGTCAAAAGCCGAGGGTGAAAAATTAGCGATAACAAATAATCCGGAAAGTATCATCATTAGAACCTCATGGGTGTACAGCAGGTTTGGCAATAATTTTGTAAAAACCATGATACGTTTAATGGGGGAGCGACCTTCATTAAATGTGGTGGGTGATCAAATAGGGGCGCCAACATACGCAGCCGATTTGGCGGTTGCTATCATGCATATAGTTGCCCAAAAAGCAGCAGGCAATAAACATAAAGGAATCTATCAATACAGTAATAGTGGCGCTATTAGTTGGTATGATTTTGCGGTAGCAATTGGTGAAATGACTAATTCAACTTGTTCAATTAATAGAATTAGTTC
>CAMAQW010000027.1 GCA_945860335.1 Sediminibacterium ginsengisoli
GCCACTTTAGGATACCACTGGCTCATACTATAACGAATTCCTTCTTTATTGTCTCTACCGCTTCTTCTAATCTGGAGGGGTACTTGTGCTTCAAAGGATACTTCCAATTGCACCGATGATTTAGGCAATATTGGTTTTGCTAACACAACTTCGAGTATCGTCTCGTGTTCTTTTAATAGTTGTGCTACACCATTTATTTTTACAAACTTTACGTTTTGGTAGCCTATTTCGGAAGGCGTTAATTTACTGATACGGTCTTTAACACGCGCATCCCAATCAAGTCCATCACTCATCCTGGAAGCAGGTCTTATTTGAGTTTGGCCAAGCTCTCTACTTCTAATATCCATGCTACTCCCAGGCTGAAATGCATTCCAATAGGTATGAAAAAATATTTTATTTAATGTATCTGGCGAATTATTCGTGTATACTATTTTTTCGATGCCATTCATTTTATTGGTAACCACATCCATATTTACGTTAATCGTATACTTGATGCGTTGTTGCCAGCGATCTGGCTGTGCCACAAGCGATGTAGCATGTGTTAGTAATAGACATACAAATACAAACAATAAAATCTTTTTCATTTTTATCCAATTAATAGTTACAATAAAAATAAGGAATTATTCGGCGCCAGCCACTACAATAACAATTTCGCCCTTCACTGTTTTTGACTCAAAATACACAGCCAAATCTTGTAAACTGCCTTGTTTGTTTTCTTCAAACATTTTAGTGAGCTCCCTACTAACACTAGCAATACGGTCGGCGCCAAAGTAGGTAGCCAATTCTTTGAGGGTTTTCACAAGCCGCATGGGGCTTTCATACAAAATAATGGTTCTAGGCTCAACCGCCAATTGCTTTAATAAGGTTTGTCTCCCTTTTTTTAAAGGCAAGAATCCTTCAAACACAAACCGGTTGGTAGGAATACCGCTGTTAACAAGTGCTGGCACAAAGGCAGTGGCACCGGGTAAACACTCAACGCGTATACCTTCTTTGATACAATCACGCACCAGTAAAAAAGCAGGGTCAGAAATGCCAGGTGTTCCAGCATCTGTGATAAGTGCAAAAGTTTTACCCCCCTTTAACTGATCTATTAAGTGCCCAACAATTTTATGTTCGTTGTGCTGATGATAGGGTGATAACGGTTTTTGAATTTGGTAATGCTGGAGTAATTTAGAAGAAGTTCGGGTGTCTTCACACAAAATAACATCTACCGACTGCAGCACTTCTATCCCCCTAAAAGTCATGTCTTTTAAATTACCAAGTGGCGTAGGAACCAGGTATAACATGGCTTTGGGGTTAATACAAATTATGCTAAAAATTCAATTTCAAAATATTCCATCACTGCATTTGCGAGTAATTTTTTACTTGCATTTTCTGCAATAACAGTAGCTGCTTCTTTACTATCTGCTTCGATTTGTAAGCTTATATTTTTTCCAACTCGTACATCTTGCACCCCTGTTAATTCGAGGTTGTGCAGTCCACTTAAAACGGCCTTACCCTGAGGGTCTAATAAATCTTTTAAGGGCATTACCTTAATCTGAACATTGAAAATCATAGGTACCAATATTTGAGGGACAAAGATAGAACTACATACGCAATAAACACAATTGGAACTGCAATCCAACCAAAACAAATGGCAGAAACTAGGCCAATAGCCACTAAAATAAGCAGTGGCAATAGCTTTTTAAAGGAGACCTGATTAAATTTAAATGCCATCATAGGTAGCGTAGAAACCATTAAATAACTAGCTCCTAGCACTGAAACATACCAAAACCATTTATTGAGTAAAAGACCTGTAACCATGGCTTGATCCATGGGTGAATACCAGTATATGACAGGAAAAGAGGCAAATAATAGCCCAACAGCAGGAACAGGAACACCCGTAAAACCTGTGGTTGAAGGCGCAGAAATATTAAACCTAGCCAACCGGTAGGCTGCAGCACAAGGCAAAATAAATACAGGCAGGAGTTGTAGCCAAGAAGCAGACAATCCATCTATGTCTTGGGCGAGTGAAAGCCTTAAAAACTGATAGGCAATTAAGGATGGGGCTACACCAAAACTTACGAGATCAGCAAGCGAATCTAATTGCTTTCCCATTTCAGAAGAGCTATCCAAAAGTCGCGCTAAAAAGCCATCAAAATAATCTACCACAGCTGCAAGTGCTAAGCATAGACTAGCTCTATAAATTTGTTGCGGGATTTCAATTAAATTTTCGCCATCCGTACCTACTGTAATCATGATACCTGGCATAGTGATATACACAATAGCAATGCAACCAAAAAAAAGATTGAGCAGTGTAAATAAATTAGGAATTTGCTTTTTTATCATGCTATTTATTTCTTACTTTTTACAGAAGACTTTTTCATGTAAGACTCTATTTCTTCAACGGTGATGGGGATATTTTTCATGAGATCTATATTACCCGTTTTGGTAATCCAAAAATTATTTTCGATACGAATACCCATTTTTTCTTCTTCGATATAAATACCAGGCTCAATCGTAAATACCATGCCAGCCTGAATAGGCGAGGTTCTTGTACCAAGATCATGCACATCAAGTCCTAAATGATGTGAAATGCCATGGTATAAATATTTGCGGTACGCAGGATTTTCTGGGTCTTGATTTTTAATGGCAGCTTTTGTTAAAAGGCCAATTTTTTCAAATTGCTTGGTGGCTTCTGCCCCAACTTTATCGGTGTATTGAACAACCGATATCCCAGGCTTTAAAATAGACTTTGCATAATTATGTAAATGCAAACATGCATTGTACACTTCTTTTTGACGCTTTGTAAATACGCCACTCACTGGCACCGTTCTTGTTAAATCGGCACAGTAACCGCCATATTCAGCACCAAAATCCATGAGGAGCATCTCTCCAGCTTCACATACCTGGTTGTTTGAAACATAATGAAGTGTTCTTGCCCTATCTCCACTTGCAATAATACTATGGTAAGCCGGACCTGTTGCACGCCTCTTTAAAAATTGATGATAAATTTCTGCTTCAATTTCATACTCGGTAACACCTGGCTTAATAAAGCCTAGTAAATGTCTAAAAGTTTGATCTGTAATGTCAATGGCTTTAGCAATTACAGCCACTTCTTCTTTTGATTTAACAGCCCTTAAGGTGCGCATAATTTTTGCAGCACGTTCATATCCATGTAATGGATACCTTGCTTTCATTTCTGCTACAAATCTGTAATCTCTAGTAGCAACTTCGGTTGCTTTTCTATCATTTTCGTTGGTATCTAAATAAATAGTGTCGGCTAAATGAACCCATGTTTGCAGCATCGCATCAATTGCATCTAACCAAACAATGGTTTGAATACCAGAAATAGCAGTACCATCGGCAGTGCGTAATCTTTTACCATCCCACTTTTCTTTTAACTCGTTGGGTCTTACTAAAACTAATACTTCTCGATATTTTGGATCGGGACAATTTGGAAACAATACAACCATTGAATCTTCCTGCTCAATACCAGACAACCAGTATAAATCTGTGTTTTGTTTAAACGTATGAAGAGCATCACCATTAGAAGGCCATTCATCATTGCTTACAAAAATAGCAATGCTGTTAGGTTTCATTTCCTTCATAAACCGCTTACGGTTATCAATAAAAATTTGCTTATTTAGGGGTAAATATTTCATAGGTGAAAGTATGAGCGCTTGTCAATAATGCACTAAAAATAAGAAAAGAATTAGAATTTCACCGAAGGACATCTTACACCCCTTGCTAATGCCGAAGAAACCACTCCTGTTTTAATAATCGACAGCTCATAAGCGCCCCTGGTATTATTGGCTGCTTTTAACGTTGAAACGGTAGCATCATAATTAAAAGTAAAGCGGGTGTCATTTAATTGAAAGCCAAAAACAGGAATAACAGCATCACCATTTCGCATGTATAAGCCCAAAATCATTTGCCTTGATCCGTCGCCACTTAAATCGCGGTTGGCATTAACACCTAACAGCAATTCAGAGGCTGTATTCATTTTACTCATGTATACATTAGGATTTACAATCCAATCTTCCCCAATTTTTAAACTCGCATTTAAAAATACAGTATAGCGCATGTCAATACTTGCATCGGAAACAAGTGGGTCAAAAAAACTTTCTTTGGGGCGATTAATATGTTGTGCACTTAAGCCTGCATTTAAGTATAATTTATCGGAAGCAAAATAGGCATAATTAATACCGGCTTGTAAATCGGCGTAAGATGTTTGACTAAATGCAAAAGGCTCGTTAGATGGAAGAGTGGCATCAAAAAATTGACCGTTCCACTGGTTATCAAAAGATAATTTAGCAATGTCAATTCGCTTACTAATATATCCGCCCGTAAAACCAATACTCAATAAACTACTATAGCCTAGCATTTGATGATATGCTACAGAAGCATACGCACTTGTGTTGAGTAAATTTCCGGATCCAGCTGCATCACGATACAATGCACCCCCAACTCCCATCCATCCATTTTCAAACCTTCCTGTAAATAGCTGCGCATCACCCCATACAGACATTGTTTTAAATGGAGTACCCACTGCACCCCACTGATTGCGGTAGTTTGCGCCAATCCTATAGTCATTATCCGGATTAAATCCTGTGTTAGCCGGGTTTACTATAATAGGTGCATTAAAGTATTGACTAAAATGCAAGTCTTGTGCGTTTGATTGCAGGAAACCCCCAATCAAAACAAGAAATAGTATGTATTGCATTTTAGATTTCATTGGCTATCTAAGTAAAGTGATATCTCCTTTTTTGGCTAATTTTTCTCCGGTATAAAATTCAACTACAGCACTATAATGATATACATCTTGTGCTTGCAATTTTCCTTTATAGTAACCATCCCACCCTGTATTCATATCTGTGGATGCAAAAACAAGTTCGCCCCACCTATTAAATATTTGAAAACTTACTTTCGAAATTCCAAAGCCTCTAATAAATACGCGGTCATTGACGCCATCACCATTAGGAGTGAAAGCATTTGGAACACTATAACCAACTTCGACTGTTGCATCAATTTGTATACATGTTGTATCGGAACAACCTGTTGCATTTGTTGCAACTAAACATGCATTGTATTTTCCAGTTTTTTGATACTGATAAGAAATGGTTGTATCTCTTTTAGAAGTTGTAAAAGAATTACCATCCCCAAAGAGCCATTTGTAAGTAACAGCACCTGATGATGTATTTGTAAATTGTACAGGTGTATTGGGCCTTGTAGGATTAGGCGAATACGTATATGCAGCAGTTGGCTTATTTACAACAACAAGGTTTTTAGTAATTGTATCTCGTTTATTACAAGTATTGGCATCTACTGCAATCAATTGAACGGCATAGGTTCCGGGCCTAGCATATAAGTGAGAAGGACTGGTTAGAGTAGAAGTTCCACCATCACCAAAGTCCCAAAAAAAGCTCTGCCCCGCTAGAGATGTATTTCTAAAACTAGCATTAAAGGGTGCGCAAGCAGCTGGTGGCAATGTAAAATTAGCTATTACATTAGGCGCCAAACTGATTTGCTTGATTAAACTGTCTGGACTGTTACAATAATTGGTGTCATTTAATGTGAGCTTAACATTATAAGCTCCTCCTGCTACATAGGTATGCCTAATGATACCCGAACCTGCAGCGAGTTTTGTTCCATCCCCAAAATCCCAAGTAAAACTTTTATTGGAGAAAGGTTTGCTTGCTGGACCTGTACTTGTATTATTAAATTCAAAAACCAATTGATCACAAGGTGGCACTTTAGCGAAACCAAATGATAACGAAGCGTCATCATTTCTTACATGCATATTGATGTAGGTAGTATCAGCTACATTACAAGTACTGGAATCAATGGCCACCAACGAAACTTTAAACATACCCACTTTTGTAAAATTGTGTGATATGCTTGCTGTGTTGGATGTAACAGGCGCTGTACCATCACCAAAATCCCAAACATAGGATTTACCCTGTGCAAGCGTGTCCTTGAAATCTACGGTCATGGGAACGCAACCAGACGTGTCTCTTACGGTTCCTTTAATAGATGCTTTTAAACCAGCTCCCACCCCAGCCAAATTAAACGCTAGTTTAATAGCCAGTAAATTACATTTAGCAGAGCTAGGATCGGCAGATAAATTATTGGGTGACCAAACACCCGCAGTGCCTCTTAAAGCGGTTCCTGGGGCTGGATTGGAGCCAAGACAAGAACACACCGATTGATAGATGGTGCCATTTTTATCGAAACGACTGGTTCCACCATCTACATGATCGCCAAGTGGACCATTTGCCCCGCTTATAGAACCAAAAAATGTAGCATACAAAATATTTTTAGCGCTTTTTTCAAGCACAAAAAAGTACAGGTCTTCACCATCTGTGGTGGTACTTAATTGGCCCGATCCAAATGTGGCAAGACCTTTAGTGCCCGCAGAAGGAAAACCTGGTGCAAGTGTACCTCCCCAACCAGATACGTATACATTTTCACAACGATCCACTAAAAAAGCAGTAGGTGAAATGTTCGGAAAACTTCCAGTGGATGTTCCAAAATTTGCAGAGTATAAAAACTGTGTTAGATCAGGTTGCAATTTGGAAATAAATTGTTTTCCCGAAGCCTGATTGCCTCCACTATTAAATGGCGAATTGATAACTGGCCATGCTACTGTTGTAGTACCCATAATATAAGGGAAACCAAATTTATCAAATTGAATTCCGTAAATAATATCATCCCCTGATGTACCAAAATAACTGGTGGCAATTTGTCTTGATCCGTCAGGACTTATAAAAGTTACATAACCATCTACTTTACCCTGATTAGTGCCAAATAAAACACCCGCCTTACTTCCTGGAAAATTAGAACTTACAGTTGCACCTGCCACATAAATAAAGCCTGTTAGAGGATTGATCGCAAGCACAAAAGCAGCATCATCATCATCTCCTCCTAAAAAAGAACTAAAAATTACCGCATCTAAATTGGGTGTTAATTTTACCAACACACCATCCTGAAAACGTGTGGTTGTTTTTTTACCAGGCGTTGTTTGAAAACTTCCAGGTGTTGTTCTAAAATCTTCGGACTGTGTTACAGAAGCTAAAATTATATTTCCAGCGCCATCCACAATTACTTCACTTCGGGCATCATCACCATAATTTCTCCTAGTAGACTCAGACACCTGTGGCTTGATATAATTGGGTCTAATATTTACGCCATCGTCGGCAGTGCCACCCATACGCACAGATCCAATAAGTGCTGTTCCTGTCCCATTTAATTTTGTAATAACAATATCAAATAATCCGCCAAGTGGACCATAGGTAGACAATCCTTTAACAGGATATCCCGAACCCGATGACGTTCTTCCAGCTATAATTAAATTACCACTTGCATCTACAACTAAACTATGGGGTTGTTCATTTCCTTTTCCCCCAATATAAGTGGCATACATCCGATTGACACCGCTAGGATCAAACTTCATAATTCCTATGTCCAAGGGACCAATATCACCCTCTGTAACGCCACCGCCAAAAGTGGTTTGAAAAGCTCCATTACTAACTGGAAAAGTACCAGAACTGCCAAATACAATACCTCCTGCATAAAAATTACCTTGAGGATCATACGTGGCTGTAAAGCCCCAATTATCGGCAGTACTTCCTGTGTATCCAAAAAATACAATCGACGGATCAATCACCAATGTTTCGGTTTTATCATAATCTCCTGCAATTGTAAACTTTACAATATTTCCTTTGACTGTATAATTACAATCCACTTCTTTTTTACCTTCTTTTTTTAACTGATAAGTGTAAGGTGCTAATTCAGAAACAGTAGTTACCCTTGTTTTAATTTCGAGCGCCCGGTTTTTTATTTTAATGCCATCTGCACCATCAATATATAAAGCAATTTTTGAAACGTCGGCTCCTGGGTGCACGATGATATCATACTTTAATTGCGCATCGTTGGTATAATACCTGATATCAATGCCGGGATACAAGTCTTTGTACACAACAGCTTTGTAAATCTTACAATCACTAGCCCACTTGGACGAATCATTGCCAATAAAATAATTACTATAAAATGGCTGAATTTTTTCTGGTACAATGGTTGGATTTGGATTGGCATTTAAAAAACGAACTTCATAGGCATGTGAATGTAATACGCCGTCAAAATTTTCAGGCACGGTTGATACATGATTTTTTTCGCGGGGGTGCGTGTTTAATGCCGCTAAATCTTGGGGGTTGTGAACGAGTACACGATACCCATTATTTTGAAGTGCAAATGCTCCGGCAACGGTTTGTGCTTGAAATTTAATAGCAGTTGGCCACTGCCCTTTATTTTCAGTAAATTCGAGGTACTGCTGCGCGCTCACCTCTACAACGGAGGCAGCAAGTAAAAACAATACAACACCAACTAATCTGCGCAGCAACATCTTAATTTTTTATAAGTTACGATATCTTTCCCCACCCCGACCTAGACTTTTGGGACTGAAGATAGTTTTTCAATTCTAAATTTTTTGCCAAATTGAGGGTATGGTCTTCTTCTACTAGCTTTTCGGCAGCTATTTTAGCTACTTCAAGCACCTCTTTGTCATTAACAATATTAGCGAGCTTAAAGTTCAAAGCACCACTTTGTCTAGTACCCTCAATATCGCCAGGACCCCTTAATTCTAGGTCTTTTTCGGCAATTAAGAAGCCATCATTGGTAGCACACATAATTTTGATGCGCTCCCTGGCATCGTTGCTTACTTTTTGACCTGTTAATAAAACGCAAAAACTTTTTTCGGAGCCCCTTCCTACCCGTCCGCGTAACTGATGTAGCTGCGATAAACCAAATTTTTCGGAACTTTCTATCACCATGACGGAGGCATTAGGCACATTCACGCCCACCTCAATTACGGTGGTGGCTACCATGATTTGTGTATCTCCATTTACAAAACGCGCCATGTTGGTTTCTTTTTGATCCGACGGTTGTCTTCCATGCACCATACTAATTTTATAATTTGGTTCCGGAAAAAAACTTTTTACTTGTTCATACCCTTGCATGAGATCTTCGTAACTAAGTTTTTCGCTCTCTTCAATCAACGGATAAATAAAATAAACTTGTCTGCCTTTTTCGATTTCTGTTTTTACAAAATCCATCACGGATGCGCGCATCATTTCATTTCGGTGCACGGTTGTAATAGGTTGTCTACCCGGCGGTAGTTCATCCATCACACTATAGTCAAGATCACCATAAGCAGTCATAGCAAGGGTTCTAGGAATTGGCGTTGCTGTCATTACAAGCACGTGCGGCGGTACTACCGCTTTTTCCCAAAGCTTTGCACGCTGCGCAACTCCAAATCGGTGTTGTTCATCCACAACCACAAAACCTAAATTATGAAACTGTACTTTTTCTTCAATAACAGCGTGTGTTCCCACAACAAAATGAAGTGATCCATCTTGTAAACCCTGCATGATTTTTTTTCGTGCAGCTGTTTTAGTACTACCCGTTAATAAAGCCAGTTCTACACCCATATCTTTTAATAATTCACTAAGTCCTTGGTAATGCTGCTGCGCTAAAATTTCGGTGGGTGCCATTAAGCAACTTTGAAATCCATTGTCTGCTGCAAGGAGCATACTAAGTAACGCTACGATGGTTTTACCACTACCTACATCACCTTGTAAAAGGCGGTTCATTTGACGGCCCCTAGCGGTATCTGTTCTTATTTCTTTGAGTACTCTTTTTTGAGCACCTGTTAATTCGAAAGGCAAATACTTGTTGTAAAAAGTATTAAAGAATTCGCCAACTTTTTCAAATATGACGCCCCTGCTAGACTGATGTCTGGCAAGGCGCACAAGGTTTAAGCGCACTTGTGCCACAAATAATTCTTCAAACTTTAAACGTCTTAACGCCGCTTTATAAGCTTTGTCAGAAACTGGAAAATGAATATTGGAATAAGCTTCATACCGGTTCATGAGCTTATAATCGGATAATATATGGGCAGGTAAATTTTCAGGTATATCTGCGGGCTTGATCATGGAAAAAAGCTGGTACGTGAGTTTTGCCAGTTGTCTTCCATTAAGCCCACGAGCCTTTAATTTTTCGGTAGCGGGGTAAACGGGTTCGAGGTAATCTTTGCCCCCTTCTTTGGCCGGGGTAAAAATTTCAATTTCGGGATGCACCATTTGAGGCTTCCCATTAAAAAAGCCTGTTTTTCCAAATACAAGGTATTTCTGACCAGGAACCAGGTTCTTTTGCACCCAGCTAGCCCCCTGAAACCATGCAAGCTCCAGTGCACCCGTATCATCCACTAGCTGCGCAATAAGGCGTCTAGCCCTTTTGTCACCCATTAAGGAAGGCTGTTGTAAGATACCTACTACCTGCACAAAGTCGGTGGCGGGGCTGATGGAGCCAATCTTGTGCACCTGGGTTTTATCGATATGCCTGTGCGGATAATGCTCCAGTAAATCAGAGAAAGTGTAAATAGATAGCTCCTTTTTCAATAATTCACCCCTTAAAGGGCCAACGCCTTTAAGGTATTCGATGGGTGAACCTAATATGTGATTGGAACCTTGAATAATGGGCAGTTTTAGGGTATTTCTATAGCAAATATCATGAAAAAGCGCCTTATCTTCGCGGCTATGGAAAAAGAGGTGGTTTTAAGTGGTATCAGGCCTACAGGATTCCTTCATTTAGGCAATTATTTTGGCGCTATGCGTAATTATGTACGTATGCAAGATGAGTTCAATTGTTACTTTTTTGTAGCAAACTGGCATAGCCTTACCACCCACCCAGATACCAAAGAATTACAAGCAAATGTTTTACGCGTGATTGCCGAAAATATTGCTTGTGGATTGGATCCAGAAAAAGTAGCATTGTATGTTCAAAGCGACGTTCCTCAAATTGCAGAACTTTATTTGTATTTAAACATGATGGCATATAAAGGTGAACTTGAAAAAACAGTAACCTTTAAAGAAAAAGTTCGTTTGCAACCAGAAAATGTAAACGCTGGACTTCTTACCTACCCTGTATTACAAGCCGCAGATATTTTAATTCACCGCGCTGTAAAAGTGCCTGTTGGTAAAGACCAGGAACAGCATTTAGAAATGGCGCGTAATTACGCCGAACGTTTTAACCACAGATACGGCGAGGTTTTACCACTACCTTATGCATTTAATTATGGAGGCGAACTCGTAAAAATAATGAGTTTAGATGGCGAAGGGAAAATGAGTAAAAGTGAAAATCAAATGAACACACTTTACTTAGCTGATGAGGATGATGTAATTCGTAAAAAAATTATGAAAGCCAAAACAGATGGCGGTCCTGCAGTTCCAAACGCACCAATGCCTGGATATATCGAAAACTTATTTACCCTAATGGGCCTTGTTAGCACAACAGATACCGTAGAAAAGTTTACCGCTGATTACAACAACAGCAGTGAAGGCAATTGTATTATCAGATACGGTGATCTTAAAAAGCAATTGGCAGAGGATATGGCTGCGTTTATTAAGCCAATTCGAGAAAAGGCTGCTGATTTACAACAAGACACGGCTACCCTTCAAAAAATCATGAAAATGGGCGCCGAAAAAGCTGGCGAAAGCGCTTCAAAAACGCTAACACTGGTTCGTAGCGCTATTGGCATGAACTATTATTAAAAAAATCAAACTATAATTATCTTTTTAAGATACTCATTTCGTACTTTCAACCCCTATGGCAAAAGCTAAGAAACCCAAACACATCGCAATCGCAGGTAATATCGGCGCAGGTAAAACTACACTTACCGAAATGCTAAGTAAGCATTACCGTTGGATACCTCAATTTGAAGACGTAGACCACAATCCATACTTGATGGATTTCTATGAAGACATGCCTAGATGGAGTTTTAATTTACAAGTGTACTTTTTAAATGGTAGACTCAACCAATTATTAGAAATTGCTAGAGGTACTGAAACCATTATTCAGGATAGAACCATTTACGAAGACGCTAATATTTTTGCGCCCAACTTACACGAAATGGGACTTATGAGTAAGCGTGATTTTGATAACTATTATGCATTTTTTACCACGCTTAAAACCATGGTACAACCTCCGGATTTACTCATTTATTTAAAAGCTTCTGTTCCTACCCTCGTATCACAAATACAAAAAAGAGGAAGAGAATATGAAGAAAATATCAGACTCGATTATTTAAAACGCCTCAACGAATATTACAACAAATGGATTGATGGATATCAAGAAGGTCCATTACTTGTAATTGATTGTGACAAAAATAAATTTGGTGAAAATGAAGCCGATCTTGGTGATATCATCGGAAAAGTTGATAGCACATTATTTGGCCTCTTCTAGTTTTCCTTTCTTAATCGTATAATAATGGCAAACGGCATCGTAACTGCATCTATAGTAGATCAGTTCAAGCAACTTATTGGAAATGATTTTGTAGTAGCAGATGAAGAAAGCTTGCACAAGTATGGCAAAGACGAAACCGAAAATTTATTGTACTCAGCTGCCGTTGTTGTAAAGCCAAAAACAGCAGCTGAGATTTCAGCCATCCTAAAAATTTGTAACGAAAATTTATTACCTGTAACGCCAAGAGGTGCTGGTACCGGGTTAACTGGTGGCGCACTCCCACATTTAGGTGGCGTATTATTATCTACCGAAAGATTAAATCAAATACTTGATATTGACGAGCGTAATTTACAAGTAACTACCGAGCCTGGTGTGATCACAGAAGTATTACAAAATGCAGTAAAAGAAAAAGGACTTTTTTATCCGCCCGACCCTGCAAGTAAAGGAAGTTGTTTTATTGGTGGTAATATTTCTGAAAACAGTGGTGGCCCCAAGGCTGTAAAATATGGGGTTGTAAAAGATTATGTATTAAACCTAGAAGTAGTATTAGCTTCTGGCGAAATTATATGGACGGGCTCCAACGTTTTAAAAAATGCCACTGGCTACAACCTTACACAATTAATTGTTGGTAGCGAAGGTACCCTTGGTATTGTTACTAAAATTGTGCTCCGTTTAATTCCGCATCCGAAATTTGATTTACTCATGCTTGCTCCATTTAATAGTTTAGAAAAAGCGAGCGAAGCAGTAAGTGCCATATTTAGAGCAGGCATTACACCAAGCGCTATGGAGCTTATGGAAATAGACGCCATAACGCTTGCCACTAAAATGTTAGATAGCTCAGCGGTGCAATTAACAGAGGGTTTAGCAGCGCATTTAATTATCGAAGTAGACGGCAATAACCTAGATGTTTTAATGAACGAAATGGAAGCCATTTCAGAAGTATTAAACAATTACGAAGTAGGTGAAATTTATTTTGCAGAAGACGCCGAGCAAAAAAACGAACTTTGGAAAATTCGTCGAAAAGCAAATGAAGCCTCTGTTATGGCAGGTTATACCATTGAGGAAGACGCTGTTGTGCCTAGAGCCGAGTTGCCTAAATTAATTAGAGGTGTTAAAGAAATTGCTGCTAATAACGGCTTTAAAGTAGTTTGTTATGGACATGCGGGTGATGGAAATTTGCATATTCGCATCAACCACCCTACCATTAAAAATAGTTACAACAATTCAGAAATGACGGCTGCACTCATGCCACTTTTTGAACTTATTGCAAGTTTAGGCGGCACCATTAGTGGGGAACACGGCGTGGGACTCATTCAAAAACCATTTTTGAAAACTGTTTTTTCGGAAACACATTTGAGACTCATGCGTTCTATCAAAAAAACATTTGACCCCAATAACATATTAAACGCTGG
>CAMAQW010000028.1 GCA_945860335.1 Sediminibacterium ginsengisoli
AAACCATTTGCTAATAAATCTACAATGGTATGAGAACCAATATAACCACAACCACCTGTTACTAAAATTTTTGCCATTTGAGATACGTATTAAGCATGCAAAATAGGCAGAGATCCGGAAAATAGAAAAAGAATTATGCGTTTGTTGCAAGTGTAAATCCAATAGTAGTGCCAATTTCTAATTTACTACGAACATGTATGGTTTGACCATGTGCTTCAATAATATGCTTACAAATAGCAAGCCCAATACCTGCACCACCTGCATCTCTACTTCGTCCTTTATCGGTTCTGTAAAAACGTTCAAAAATGCGGGGTAAATGTTCTTCAGCGATACCAATGCCATCGTCGCTAATTTCGATGAGTACATGGTCTTCGTCGGTTTTGTAAACACTTGCTACAATAGATCCGTCTTGCTTTCCATATTTAGAAGCATTCACCACTAAATTGTTAAGCACTTGTCTAATTTTTTCTTTGTCTGCAAATACAGATGTTTGACCTTCCGATCCTTTTTTGAAACTACAAGTGATATTTTGTTTTGCTGCCTTAATTGATAAAGCGTCAAATACTTCTTTGATGATGTCTTGTATAAAAAAGACTTCCTGATTCAGGGGTTGTTCACCCATTTCAAGCTTTGCTATTTCATCTAAGTCTTTAACCAGATTCACCATCCGGTCTACATTTTTAGACGCATTTTTTAAAAAGCGAACGGCCGTTTCCGGATTTTCAAGTGCCCCATCTAATAGGGTATCTACATAACCCTGAATGGCAAAAATGGGTGTTTTAATTTCGTGTGATAGGTTTTGTAAGAATTCTTTGCGGTAGTTTTCGTTGGTTTTAAGTTGTTCGATTTCGGCACTACGCTGTTCGGCCCATTGTACTACTTCATCCCCCACTTCATCGAGTTCTTTTTTTGGTAAAATATATTTGAAATAGGTTTCTTCTCTTTTTGTTGCCTTTGTTTGATAAATAAGCTTGTAAATGAGTTTGATTTTTCGGTTCACGAAAATTTCAAAAATATAACGGATCAGTAAATAAGACGCAACGCCTGTAGTTAAAAAAGTAACCCCAAAATAATACCAGTTATGATATATGAAGCCAATAGTACTAGAAAAACCAAGCGCTAAAATAGCTGCCGCAAAGGCCGCCAACTGCTGAATGGAAAAGTTTTTCATGCTGCAAATTAAGGTAAATCAAACTTATATCCCACGCCTTTAACGGTGGTAATACAGTCGACCCCTAATTTTTGACGAATTTTTCTGATGTGTACGTCGATTGTTCGATCGCCCACAATCACTTCGTTACCCCAAATTTGCGAGAGTATTTCATTGCGTAAAAAAACGCGTCCTGGTCTAGAAGCCAGTAAATGTAGTAGTTCAAATTCTTTTTTAGCGAGTACTTTTTCGTCTCCGCCAATAGTCACCATAAATTTTATCGTGTCAATGCGCATCGTACCAAACTGCATCACAGAAGAAGCTTCTTTGGTTGATACTCTTCTAAACAAAGCATTGACACGACTTACCAATACTTTTGGAGAAATGGGCTTATTGACATAATCATCTGCACCAATTTCGAGGCCCGTTATTTGTGATGCTTCGTCACTCATGGCTGTTAAAAAAATGATGAGTGTTTCTTTAAAAGCGGTTTGTGCGCGTAATATTTCACAAACTTCGATGCCCGTTTTTTTGGGCATCATAATATCAAGTATCAGTAAATCTGGTTTGATTTTTTTGGCTAGATCTACTGCTTCGTCGCCATTTTTTGCGGTATGTACTTCGTAACCTTCTTTTTGTAAATTATAGCCCACTATTTCTAAAATATCGGGTTCGTCGTCGGCAATCAATATTTTTTTAAGGGGGGCAGCAGCCATAAGTGAGGTATAATTTAGACAAATTTAATTTTTTTGGTTGGTAAAGCCGTCTTTTAGGAATATTATGTAATTGTTAAGCCTTTTAAGACCGCTTAAACAAAATAAGGCCCTAACTGATTTATAAGGTTGTATTTTTACAAGATTTTAAATGAAAAACAAGGGTAACATATTAAAAGCTGCTTACTTGCAAATAACCCTATTGCTATGTGCAGTGCTTTGTAGTTTGAGCTTGGCGGCGCAAACCAAGGACACATCGGCTACAATGCCGCCCATTCCAGCCATCAGACAGTTAAGTCACGATTATATCATTGAAAACGAAAAAGCCCTAATTGGTCATCCATCCATTGCCCAAAATGCATCTGTAAGGAGTCGTTTACAATCTGCAGTTTTTGAAAATAGAAAGTGGATTGAATCTAATACAGCACTGGGTGACAATGAAAAATTTAAATGGTTACGTGGTACGAATAACTTATTAATTGAAGTTCTAGCAGCGCTCAAACTCAATAAAATAAAATCGGAAGAAGTTATAACATGCTTTCGTGCTTTTACCGCAGCGATGTATATGAGCGCAAAAGGGCTTAACATGAGCGCTATTATTGAAAATGAAAATATAGCGGTTGGAACAATTTTACTAGCTACCGGCAGCTTCACAGATAACATTGGTTATGCTGCAGCAAGAGACATGCTGGTATTAAAAAACTGTCAAAACAATCCACTTCAAATTTTACAAATACTAGACAACCAAGGTATTCAAATATCTGGCAATAGATATGCCGATAGCTTACTCATTGCTGTAGCATATAACAACCCAGAAATGGTTTACAATTATGCTGCAGCGCCAACTGCCCTTGGTAAAAAAATACAATCCATTAACCACCCCCTTGTTAAATGGATAGGGAGGTTGGCATATATGAAAACCGGCCGCTATTATTTTGCGTTTTTAGATGAACTCTATATCGGCAAATTAAGTATCGATACCATTACACCACTCATCCCAGAAAATCAATCTGAAAATTATTTTAAACTTTTAGTACATACTAGAATCGAACAAATTCAAAGAAAAAAGGAAGGTAAAGCGCCGGTGTCCGAAGCTGCACTTTTGACAAAGCTAAAAAGCCTCGTAATGGAGCTATATGTCAATGATATCAACGGTTTACATCAAACTGAGGCCGCTACTATTAGGTTTAAAAAACTAAATAATTTAACCCCACAAGAACTCTATTATATTGCTGTACTAGGTGCCAACGAACTCTACACTTCTAGTTTTGTATCAGGTATTTATCCATTAATGATTAAAAAATTGGGTACTCAAAATACAAGTGAATTAATAGCACAGGTACATCAAGATTATTTTAAAAAGTTTATTGCAATAGCGGCAAATTATAACACGCTTCAAAATTTTTTATCGCATATGCCTACCCAGGCAAGTAATGATCTCATGCGAAGTTTTGTACGTGATTTAGATAATGCGCCCACAATCGAAGACGCAGTAGACGTTGCAGATGCTTTTTCGAGTATAACAGATACTAGCATCCAAAATTTATTACTAACTGAAATTAGAAAAAATAAACAGCGTACGCTCTATGCCTTATTAAATGATTTGTGCACGGCTGTTTTAAATGACAACCAAACAAATGCCAGTTCACATGAATTATTAAATGGCGTTAATATGCTTGGAATTAATTCATTAAAAACTAGTCAAGAACAAATAGTGATCAGACAATATTTTTATGGTGATAAAGATGGTCCACAAATATTCAATGCCTTTTTAAATAGCTTTAATAAGCCCGGCTGGAAAACCAATAAACAAAAATATTGGACGAGCGTAAGTAGCACAAATGGACGCATATGCATCTATGCAAATACGCCGCTTGATGAAAAAGAGGAACTCGACTTAAAAGCACAGGATAGTTTAACGGCATTTTTAACGGCGGGGCAAATAACCCCAAGTATTATTGTTCACAGAGGCCACAGCTATTACGCGAACCATACCATCGCAGGCATTGACAGCACTGCTAAACTGGTGCTACTAGGTAGTTGTGGCGGGTATCAAAAATTAGCAGCGGTACTAAATAGAGCACCTGAAACGCAGGTGATTGCGAGCAAACAAATAGGTAAAGGTGTTATCAATGCAGCGCTATTAAGTCAGATAGCAGAGACACTTGAAAAAGGAAAAGATTTAAAATGGCGTGACATTTGGAAACAAATGAATGAGCAGCTAAAAGGTGCAGCTAAAACAAGTTTTCAAGACTACATACCCCCCTATAAAAATATTGGACTCATGCTACTAAAAACATATCGTACCCAGTAGTTATTGGTCTACAAAAAAGGGTTGTTTCGTTTTTCATATCCAATGGTCGTTTTAATTCCATGACCCGAGTACACAACCGTTTCATCTGGTAGCGCCCAAAGTTTTTCGCGTATGCTAGTTAACAGGGTTTCTGCATCACCCCCTGGAAGGTCTGTTCTACCAATACTTCCTCTAAATAAAACGTCGCCACCTATCAAATCGCCTTGGCCAGGAAGGTAAAAGCAAATACTACCCGGAGAATGACCCGGAGTCAATATCACATCAAGAGCTGTATCCCCAAGTAAAACCTTGTCGCCATCATTTAAAAAATGAATGGGGCCATTATAATTTTGAAAGGGTAAACCCCAGCGTTCACCAGAAACAGGCGCTAGTTCAAGCATTTGAGCCTCATTAGGGTGAATATAAAGCTCCAAACCATAGGTTTCATGTACCCATTTGTTACCAAACACATGATCAAGATGGCAATGGGTATTGAGGAGTTGAACAGGGGTTAATCCAGTATCTGTTAAGAAATTTTTTAACGTTTCTTGTTCAGCGGAAAAGTAACAACCAGGATCAATTATGATAGCTTTGCCCTCGTCGTTGTATAAAACATAGGTATTTTCTGAAATTGGGCTAAAAGTGAAGGCTTTGATGTGGATCATGCGCGTTTTATGAAAATTTTACAAGGTAATTGACTAATTTTAAAACACTAAAGTTCGGATATGAAATTGAAAAGAATAGGACTAATTTTTATCATGAGTAGTTTGGCTGTTTTTAGCCAGGCACAGGTCAATGCTGTTGAGTTTGGTAAAAATAGAGTACAATATAAAAAATTGGTGTGGAAGTTTCATCAATCACCCAATTTTAATACCTATACTTCACAAGGTGGCGTAGAACTTGGCAAGTTTGTGGCACAGGTGGCAGAGCAGGAATTAGGCGGTATCGAAAATTTTGTAGAATATTCATTACAACGAAGGGCCAATATCATCGTGTATAGTAATTATGAAGATTACAAGAGTAGCAATATTGGGCTTGGATCAGATTGGCAAAGTGCGGGTGGTTTAACCAAACTTGTAAACAATAAAATTGTAGTATACTTTGATGGCAACCATAATAATTTGAAAAAACAAATTAAAGAAGGTATTGCAAAAGTATTATCAGACAATATATTATTTGGCGAAGACATTGGAGAATTTGCAAGCAATCAAGCGCTACTTGATTTACCTAAATGGATGCTAGATGGGTATGTAATGTATGCTGCCGAAAACTGGAGTGTAGAAAAAGACGACGCGCTTAAAAGTGCTATGTTGAGTGGCAGGTACAACACTTTTTATCAATTTGCGTTTGACAAGCCAACACTTGCGGGTCATGCTTTTTGGCATTACATAGGTGTAAAGTATAGAAAAGAAAACATAACATACCTACTCTATTTAGCTCGGATTTATAAAAACTTAAACAGCGCTTTCTTAAAAGTATGTAAAAAGAAATTTAAAGAAGTATTATCTGAATTCATGGAATATGAACAGGATAAATATGCAAAAGATATTCGTCAAAGAAAGAATTCACCAAAAGGTCAATTAAATATTTCGGAAGACGTCTCTAAAAAAGATTATTTCAGGTTTCAGGCCAATCCAAATCCAAAAAGCAACAATTATGCAGTTGTAGAATTTAACAGAGGTATTTACAGTGTTAAGCTCATGGAAAATTTTTATGATGGACGTGTGCTGTTAAAATCGGGGGTTCGAACCAACCAAGGGGATATCAACCCGAACTATCCAATTATGGCTTGGGATAACAAAGGCACTAAATTACTCGTGATTTATTCGGAAGAGAATTCGATAAAAATGTTTGTTTACGATGTGGTTACCCGCATCAAAAGATTCAAACAAAAAATTGCAGGGATCGATCAAATTTTAGATGCATCGTTTATGCTAGATGGCAATAACGTAGTAATGAGTGCGGCGAACAAAGGCCACACAGACATCTATACCTACAAAATTGAAGAAAATCAGTTAACACAATTTACAGACGATGTATATGACGATTTACATCCAAGTTTTGTTTCTTTTCCGAATAAATCAGGCATCTTATTTTCATCGAATAGGCCAAGTCCTTACGCACCAAGCGCAGATACCGCCATACCTAGCAGGTACCGTTTTAATGTATTTATGGTGGACTATTTAAATAGCAGCAAAAACAAACAAATTACACAGCTAACCAATTTAAAATACGGAAATGCCAGCTATCCAATGGGATACAATACCAACCACTTTACCTTTGTAGCTGATGAAAATGGTGTAGGTAATAGATGGGCTGGATTTTTTGCAACGCAAAGAAATGGACTTGATACACTCTATCATATTGGTGATGATATGCTTCGAAATGCATCACCAAAAGAAATTGACTCTACCCTAAATGCATGGCAAAGAGAAAAGCCAGATAGCATCAGTTATTTTCAAGTATACAAAGACTCTACCTACACTTTTCCAATTACCAATTACCAAAGTTCATTATTAGAAACAAGAATTGCTGGTGACAAGGGACAGGTAAGTGAAGTTAGACGAGAAGGCGATTATAAATTTTTATACAAATTACGTGTAGACTCAATTGCATTAAAAAAGAGAAACCTGAATATTAGACCCACTACTTTCATGAAAAAAGTAATGGACGACTTAAGAGCCGAGGAAGGTAATGCAATCGTGTATAAAAAATCAAAGGATACTTCTGCAAAGGCCAATCTTTTTCAATCAGAATTTTCGGATGAACCCACAGATAGCTTTTCTGTAAAAAGAGCTGACCTATTAACTGCAAAAGCAAAAAATATTTTAAGCGATTCCAAGCTTTTTGATTATCGACTTAAATTTAGTAGTGATTATATATTAAGTGGCTTTTCAAATAATTTATTACTCAATAGATACCAGCCCTATGCAGGCGGCGCGGGCCCTATTCAACTAAACAACGGAAACAATTTCAACTTTAATTTAAAAATTGGTACCTCTGATTTACTAGAGGATCAAAAATTTATGGGTGGTATTCGTTTTGGTACCGACTTAAAAGACAAGGATATTATTTTTAGCTACCAAAATTTTAAAAAGAGATTGGATTGGGGCTTTACGTATTATAGAAGTAATGTAACCAACTACTTTAATACGCCTTTCACCAATATGCTAATTACCAATTTATACCAAGGTAATGTTGCGTATCCTTTTAATGAAGTAAAAAGTTTACGCGCTACTTTTGGACTTCGCATAGATAGGGGTATTTTAAAATCTTACGACAACAGCGTAGGCTATCCTGATCCAGGTGCACTTGCCTACCCAGATACAGTTAGTAAGTTTATGGTATCACGCATCGAGTATGTGCATGATAACACCATCAATCCAACACAAAATATTTGGAATGGCCTTCGTTATAAAGTGTTTTTTGATATCAATATGCCAAGCCTTAAAACAGAAATGAACAATGGTAAGGCTACGCTTAACCTAGGTTTTGACGCACGCTACTACTACAAAATTTATAGAAACTTTATTTGGGCTGGTAGAGCTGCCGCAGATTTTTCGTGGGGCGGACAAAAAATTATTTACTACCTAGGGGGTGTTGATAGTTGGATCAATCCAAAGTTTAATGGCCAAAATTTCCCTGCACAGGATCAGAGCTATGCGTTCCAATCTTTGGCTGTAAATATGAGAGGCTACCAACAAAATATTGCAAACGGTAACAATGCTTTTGTGATCAATTCTGAATTTAGACTTCCGCTTTTTGCAACTATTTTTAATAGACCTATCAACAATGCCTTTTTACGTAATTTTCAAATCACACAATTTTTAGATTTAGGTACTGCTTGGAATGGCAAATACAACGGTATTAAACGTCCAGGTGATGTGATTGTTGATGTCAACTCGCCAGTGGTTGTAAAATTGGATGCTGGAGGACTTGGCCCTTTTGCAGGTGGTTACGGATTTGGTGTTAGAAGTACATTACTTGGCTACTTTATGAAGCTAGACGCAGCTTGGCCAATGAAAGGCGTATTTAAAGGAAAACCTATCTATTACTTCTCTTTAGGATTTGACTTTTAACACTTTGGTATTGTAATACCTACAGTTTGCTTGCAGCCCACAGCTGTAACATTTTGGGGTCCGTGCCAGACATGTATACCTGCCGTGTAAAATAAGCCAGTGGTGTGCTTTATGTACTAGCTCTGAAGGGATATTTTTAATCAATTCTTTTTCTACGGCGAGTGGCGTACTTGCTTTTTGTGCCACCAGTCCCAGTCTTTTACTCACCCTAAATACATGGGTATCTACAGCCATATTAGGCTGCTGATCTATCACACTCGTAATCACATTAGCCGTTTTACGACCTACGCCAGGAAGCTCAACAAGTTCGTCTACCGTCATGGGTACTTCACCACCAAATTTAGACAGTAGCAAACCTGCCATGCCAATTAAATGTTTAGACTTATTACTCGGATAGGAAATGCTTTTGATGAGGGCAAACATATCGTCAAAACTCGCCTTTGCCATTTTTTGTGGCGTCGGAAATTTTGCGAAAATAGAAGGGGTTGTAAGATTTACGCGTTTATCGGTGCACTGCGCAGATAAAATTACTGCCACGAGTAATTCAAAAGGATTATTGTACAAAAGCTCGGTTTCGGCAATAGGAACTTGTGCTTCAAAATAAGCTATGACACCGGCGTATCTTTCTTTTTTAGTCATGAAATAAACTAATCCGCTGCCTTTTGAGAATAATTTTTGATTTCTTTTAAAGAGAAAAGTGAAGGTCTTTTAAGTTCTAATGCATTTAACTGGGCAATGGAACGGCGAAGGGTTTTTAACTGTTCTTCGAGTGCGTAAGAACCTTCTTCTAAAGCAGTATGGATAGCATCAGAAGTAGCTTTGGGGCACTCCTTATATAGGTACAACAATAAATCTTCTTCTTTAAACGGTTCCATACCCCTTATAAACGAGATAGGGCCTGCTTTATTTTGTGGTAGCCAAAGAATCTTCAATAATGTAAACGTCTTCTCCGTCACGCTTCATGAGGTAACGCTCACGGGCAAATTTTTCGAGGGCCGCAGGGTCATTTTGCAAATCGGTAAGCTCGGCTTTGGCTTTTTCAATTTGTTCTTCGTAGTATCTTTTTTTTGTTTCCAGCTTGTCCAATTCTCCCATCGTTTCCTTTTGCTGAAAATAATTGCGTTGATCAAAAAATAACATCCATACAATAAAAAATAAACCTGCGAGGAGGTATTTATTGGTAAGTATGGATGTTACTTTTTTCACAATCAAAATTTTATTTAGTGCCGAACTTAATTTTTCCTTTAGGATAAATTGCAGTTGATCCAAGCATTTCTTCAATACGAATTAACTGATTGTACTTTGCAATACGATCGGTTCTTGAAGCAGAACCTGTTTTAATTTGACCACAGTTTAAAGCTACTGCTAAATCAGCAATGGTTGTATCTTCTGTTTCGCCACTTCTATGACTCATTACGGTATTGTAGCCATTGTGTTGTGCAAGGGTAACCGCATTGATCGTTTCAGTTAAAGTACCAATCTGATTTACTTTTACTAATAATCCGTTGGCAATTTTTTTATCGATACCCATTTGTAAACGGTCTACATTGGTAACAAATAAATCGTCACCTACTAATTGACATTTGCTGCCAACCGCTTGGGTTAGAGCTTTCCAGCCATTCCAATCGTCTTCTGCCATACCATCTTCGATAGAAGCAATTGGATATTGCTTTACCCATTTTTCCCAGTACTTCACAAGCTCATCGCTGCTCATTACTTTACCATCACTCTTATGGAAAACATATTTCTTTTTCTTAGCATCCCATAATTCACTGTTTGCAGCGTCCATGGCAATCATAATTTGAGAACCTGTTTTATAACCTGCTGCACTGATCGCAGATAATACGGTTTCAATTGCTTCTTCGTTGCTTTGAATGTTTGGCGCAAATCCACCCTCATCGCCAACGTTGGTGCTATATCCTTTTTTCTTTAACACAGATTTTAATGTGTGGAAAATTTCAACGCCCCATCTTAAGCCTTCGCTAAAAGATGAAGCACCTACAGGCATGATCATGAATTCTTGGAAATCAATTTTGTTATCAGCGTGTGCACCACCATTTAAAATATTCATCATTGGGATCGGCAATGTTTTTGCATTGGTACCGCCAATATATCTGAAGAGTGGAAGTGCCGCTTCTTCTGCTGCTGCTTTTGCAACAGCCATACTAACAGCTAACATAGCGTTAGCACCTAGCTTACTTTTGTTTGCTGTACCGTCAAGTGCAATAAGCGCTTCGTCGATTGCTGCTTGTTGTGTAATATCAAATCCAACAATGGCATCAGATATTAATGTATTTACATTTTTTACTGCTTTTAATACACCCTTGCCTACATATTTTTTCTTGTCGTTGTCACGAAGCTCTACTGCTTCATGAATACCAGTGCTTGCGCCACTTGGTACTGCCGCGCGTCCCATAGCGCCATCATCTGTTAATACGTCAACTTCTACGGTAGGATTGCCACGACTATCTAAAATTTGGCGGGCATGTACTTCAATAATGTAACTCATATTCGATTGCTTATTTTATGATTAATTAGTTGGGTATTGAGGGTGCAATTTAAGTAATTATGGGCGTTTCTAAGCCACTTGTTAGGGACCTAAATACAGATTCTAGACTTTGACTCTTATTGTGAAGCAGATTGGATAAAGAATCGTTGGCCACAATTTGACCTTTTGATAAAATTAGAGCGCGCTCACAAATGGCTTCTACTTCTTGGAGTATATGTGACGAAAAAAGCACTGTTTTAACGGCACCCTGCGCCTGTATTACGTTTCTGATTTCAATAATTTGGTTGGGATCCAGGCCTGATGTAGGCTCGTCTAACAATAACACCTGTGGGTTATGTATAAGCGCTGCGGCTAGTCCTACCCGCTGTTTGTAGCCTTTTGAAAGCTGTCCAATTTTTTTATGTGACTCGTTCCCTAGGCCGGTAAGTTCAATACAGTTTGACACGGCATTTGATACCTCCGCGAGCGTATGTGCTTTTCCGATAAAAGAAAGGTATTCTTTCACGTACATATCAAAATAAAGCGGGTTTGCTTCTGCTAAATAGCCAATATTTTTTTTAGCAGTAATTGGATCTTTGACAACATCGATTCCATGAACCAAAATCGAACCAGCATCTGGCGTTAAATAGCCTGCTATCATTTTTAAAGTGGTGCTTTTGCCAGCTCCGTTTGGGCCTAAAAAACCTACCACCGAACCTTCAGCCACAGAAAAGCTAATAGATTGAACCGCTTTTTGCGTACCGTAGTTTTTACTTACCTCTTTTACCTCGATAGACATATTACAAAGATATCAATTCCTTCATGAGCGGGCCACTTCAATTTCCTAAACAAACGATAAAATCAATGATTGTATTCTCCTTTGATGGCATAAAATCCAAAAATACTCATACCAATGGCAATTGGAATAAATATCACTACAAAAACGCCCCATTGTATCACTGTATCGATGCCGGGCTTGGTAGCAATTTCATGCGCCGCCGCGCGCACAATAAAATAAATGCTTGCTGGACCTAATAATAACCAAATGATGCCAGCTAGTTTTTTTATTTGATTCATGACAAGTATTTTAATCGTGTTTGGTATTAATTTTTGAGTCGAGATACAATGTTCCAATAATTACAGAAACAGCTGCAACAATAATGGGATACTGTAATCCCGCTAGTGCATCTGCTGTATACATAGTGGTAAGTAGTGTTGCAATAAAAGGTGTTAGGCCGCCAAACACACCATTACCGATATGATACGGTAACGACATGGAGGTGTACCTAATTTTTGTAGGAAATAATTCAACTAAAAATGCAGCGATAGGGCCGTATACCATCGTCACATAAACGATCATAATAAATACAATTAAAACCATCTTCCAATACACACCATTAGCTAGTACTTTACTTATTTTAACAACCGGTTTTACAGTTGTTTTTGCGGAGTTCGCATATAAAGTATCGGTGGTGGTGGTAGTAACTATCGTGCCATCTGTGTATGATTTTGTTGCTTGTGCTGTACGTATAAAATTCCCTGAATTTGGAATAGAAACAGAATTAATTTTTGAAGTAGCTTCCGCTACCACTTCTGTTTTTGTGGCGGTATCAGAAAGATCTAAAAGGCCTTTAAACAAAGGCTTATAGGTAATACCGGCAAGAAACATACCGGCTAGCATAATCCATTTTCGACCTATTTTATCACTCCAAGAACCAAACACTACAAATAGTGGCGTGCCAAATAAAATAGCCCAAATTAAAATGGTTCGTGACTGATCAAAATCTATTTTACAAACATTTTCAATAAATGATTGCGCGTAAAATTGACCGGTATACCATACCACACCCTGACCCATGGTTGCACCAAAAAGTGCGAGTAACACCATCTTTAAATTTTCTTTATTTCCAAAACTTTCCTTTAAAGGATTTACAGAAATAGCACCCTCCGATTTTAATTTAGAAAACAGCGGCGACTCCTGCATTTTTAAACGGATATAAATAGAAACGCCTACAAGTACAATAGAAAATAAAAATGGAATACGCCAACCCCATGCATTAAATTTTGCAATCGAAACAGCAGGGTCAATATCTAAACTATGGCGCGTAAATAAAATCACACTCAATGAAACAAATAAACCAAGCGTTGCCGTTGTTTGAATCCATGAAGTATAATAACCTCTCCTGCCAGCTGGTGCATGTTCTGCCACATAGGTTGCAGCACCACCGTATTCGCCGCCAAGCGCAAGGCCCTGCAACAAACGAAGCGTTAATACAATAATGGGCGCGGCAAAACCAATAGACTCATAACTAGGCACAAGTCCAATGGCAAACGTTGATCCACCCATTAAAACAAGGGTTAGTAAAAAAGTATATTTACGACCCACTAAATCACCAAGCCTTCCAAATACAAGTGCCCCAAAAGGTCTTACTATAAAACCGGCTGCAAATGTGGCAAGGGTAGAAAGTAGCGCCGCCGTAGGATTGGTTTTAGGAAAAAACTGACCGGCAATAACGGTGGCTAGGCTTCCAAAAATGTAAAAGTCGTACCACTCAATTAATGTACCAAGTGATGAAGCCGTAATAACCTGCCAAATTTTATTTTCTTTTTTCATGGTTGGCGCAAATTGTTGCAACAACTTACGTTATTGAATGGATTTTACCAATTTTTTTGGACGTATACACGAACAACTGTTCATTAAATCTTTGCCTAATAAATGAATGATAAAATAGTTAGTAACGTATATTTATGACTTCAAACGACTTGCCATGACCTATCCTTATCAGCTTAC
>CAMAQW010000029.1 GCA_945860335.1 Sediminibacterium ginsengisoli
GGTAGCTACGAGTATTCTTAAAGCGCCAGACTTAAAATCGGTGAGTGCTTTTTGTCTTGCATTTTGTGATTTATTACCATGAATAGCAGCCGCTTTTTCACCAAGTTTTAAAAGGTCTTTTACCACTTTGTCGGCACCATGCGTTGTTCTTGTAAATACAAGGGCGGTTTTAATGCCAGCATCTTGTAATAAATGTGCGAGTAGTAATTTTTTATTGCCTTTGTCTACATAATACACCGACTGCTCAATTTTTTCGGCAGTAGAAGATACCGGTGTAATTTCTACTTTAACAGGATTGTTTAAAATACTGTTTGCTAGTTGTCCAATTTCTGGAGGCATGGTAGCAGAGAAAAATAGGGTTTGTCTTTTAGCAGGAAGTTTTGCAATTACTTTTTTTACGTCATGGATAAAACCCATGTCTAGCATACGGTCTGCCTCGTCTAGTACAAATATTTCTAGCTGGTTTAATTTGATATAACCTTGCTGCATTAAATCTAATAACCTACCGGGTGTAGCAATTAAAATATCAACACCACGTCTTAACATAGACACCTGCGGCACTTGAGAAACACCCCCAAAAATGACGCTATGGCTTAACCCCGTTTTTTTACCATAAGCTTCAAAACTTTCATCAATTTGAATCGCTAACTCACGCGTTGGTGTAAGAATTAAAGATTTAATACCGTTATGTGTACTTTTTTTATTGTACAATAATTGTAAAATAGGAATAGCAAAAGCGGCTGTTTTACCAGTACCGGTTTGTGCGCAACCGAGTAAATCTTTTCCTTCTAATAAAACCGGAATAGACTGCTCTTGAATGGGGGTAGGGTTCGTATACCCTTCTGCTTTAACGGCCTCTAAAATAGGCTCAATTAAGTTTAATTGTTCGAATGATAACATAGCATTATTTAAATATAAAAACACGGGGCATTGGCCGGGTGCTATACAAACTTTCTGTTAAGGACTTGAATTACTTTGTCACTGAAGTGTGATCTAGTCTGATAGGGAGAGAACGTATATGAATACTACAAAGGTACGTAAAATAAAATTAGTGCCATTTTGGGGTATTACGAATGCAGTATAAATGACTAATTAGTGCTTTATCAGTGCAACTATCGCTTCTAAATAAACCTTGTCTGTAGCGTCAAACTGATCGAGCAAATCACTATCTACATCTAGCACACCCACTACGCTACTGTCCTTAAAAATTGGAACTACAATTTCAGATTTTGAAGCGCTACTGCAAGCGATATGCCCTGGAAATTTTTCGACGTCTGGAACAATAATCGTTTCCTCTTTTGCCCAGCTTGTTCCGCAAACACCCCTGCCTTTTGCAATTCTTGTGCAGGCAACGGGCCCTTGAAAAGGTCCTAAAACAAGTTCGTCCACTTTTTTGGTTTCGTTTGGTTTTACCATATAAAATCCAACCCAAAACCAACCAAATTGTTCTTTGAGGGCAGCTGCAATATTGGCAAGGTTAGCGGTAAGATCCGGCTCTCCATCAATTAGTGCTTTTATTTGCGCTGTAATAGAAGTGTATTTTTCTTGTTTGCTGCCGCTAACAATATTTAAGTCTTCTGCCATACAAATAGTTTTTGCAATTCATTTTTTTCGATGCGTGCAACAAATAAAAGATAACTAATTAATAATGCTGCGCCACTGATGGTTTGCCACCAAAAATCTAACACAAAAATACAAACCCCTTTATGCAGTAAAAATACCAGTGCCGAAATAACCAAGTAAGCGGTAATTTTTTTTGCAGGATAAGGTACGGGATATACTTTTTGTCCCCAGTTGTAACTTATGAGCATCATGGTGCCATAACAAAAAAACGTGGCCCATGCACTTGCGATAAATCCAAAATATGGGATAAAAATAAAATTGAGTAGAATGGTAATAGCGGTTCCAATAAGCGTGATAGTTGAGCCTGCTGTTGTTTTATTACTTAGTTTAAACCAAATACTGAGGTTGTAATAAATGCCTAAAAATATATTAGCGAGTAATAAAATTGGTACAATACCAATGGCAGAGCGGTATGCAGGTCCAATTAAATAAGACCAGATAGGTAAAAATAAGGACACCACTAAAAACATAACGCTCAGTACAAGTACAAAGAACTTAAGTACGCGTGCATATATTTTTTGTGGCTCCTGTCCGGCAGCCTGTTTAAAAAAGAAGGGTTCGGCGCCCATTCTAAAAGCTTGTACAAATAAGGTAATTAAAATAGAAAGTTTATAGCAGGCATTGTAAATACCTACTTGTTCATTTTTAAAAACATCTGAACCTGGTAGCCATGCTTTTAACATAAGCCTGTCAAAAGTTTCGTTGATGATACCACCAAATCCTACAATTAATAAGGGAAGTGCATACACCATCATTTCTTTCCAAAGCTTGATGTCAAATGTGAGGCGCACGCTCAAAATTTCTTTACTTAATAAAAGAAGTGTTATAGCACTTTGAATTAAGTTGGCAAGTACTACATAGACAATGGGGTTGGTAGAAAAACTAAAAAAGTTTCCGGTCCAACTATTTGGGTTTGCCGCTAATGTGCGTGGGCAGTAGTTGATAAAAAACCAAGTAAGCAAAAGGTTTACAAAAATGCCTGCAATATTTACAAACGCATATTTAATGGGGCGCTCTTCTTGACGAAGCTTTGCAAATGGAATTTTATTGAGTGTGTCTATTGCAATAATCCCAATAGTAATAATGGCTATTTGTGGTATATCAGCAAATCCAATTAGTGCACTAAAAGGAACTCTAAAAATCCATAAAAGACCTGATAGTAAAATGGTGCTTATAACAATAGAAAAAAAGCTAGTACTGTAAATTGTTTTTTTATAGACTTCTATGGCAGAAAATCTAAAGTAAGCCGTTTCAAAACCATAGGTAAATAAAATGCTTAAAACAGGGATGGCCGAGTAAAGCAAACTTTGTCTACCAAAATCGGCAGGTGTTACATATTCCGAATAGGTTAAAAGCGGCACTAGTAAATAACCAATAAAACGGGCAGCAATGGAACTAACTCCATACCATAGTGTTTGACCCGCTAATTTTTTAATACCGCTCAATGATTTCTTGTTTTGCTGCTGCTAAAGTAACAAAACCCTTTTACTGATGCGCGTGATTGGCCATTTTATTATTGATTACCGCTTGCCCTGGTAAAAAAGCAGGGTTAGTTAATGCGCTAGAATCTGTGAGGGTATTTAAAAAAGCGGTAAGCTGGCCAATTTCAAAATTAGAAAGGGATATTTGCCCCGAAGACCTATAATGGTTGAGTACATCCAGTAGTGAATAATAGCGGCCGTCATGCCCATAGGGGAAGGTAAGGGCTGCATTACGAAGGCTGGGTACTTTAAATTTAAGTGAATCGGCGCTACTTCCTGTAAACCGCGCGCGTCCGTTGTCTTTTAATTGAGGGTCTCTGGTGAGCGCCGTGTTTTGATAACTGTAATTGCTAAAAAGTGGTGGGGTATGACAAGACACGCATTTTGTTTCGAATATTTCGTACCCTAATTTTTCTGGTAAAATAAAAGAAGCTTCGCCGCGCATAACTTTGTCGTACTTGCTATTAGATGATACCAAAGAAAGTTGAAATTGACTTAACGCCCTCGTGATTTGATCCATGTTAATTTTTGAAGGACCAAAAGCCGCTGTAAACATTTTTTTATAACTCGGGTTGGTATTTACGTGCTTTAATAAAGCTGGAATATTGGTGTCCATTTCATCTGTAGAGTGCATGGGTAAAAGAGCCTGTGCTTCTAAGGTGCTCGCTCTACCGTCATACATCAGTTCCTTTTGCCATGCAACATTAAAAAGGCTAGGCGCATTGCGGGTAGTTAGGTTGTTAACGCCATGGCTTAGGGGGTGATCGTAAGTGGCAAAAGCGGCGGATGGTTCGTGACAAGTAGCGCAGCTAACGGTGTTATCACTACTGAGTGCTGGGTCGTAAAATAATTTTTTACCCAGTGCAATGCCCTCTTTTGTAAGTGGATTTCCACTAAAATTGTAAGCGGGTGCTGGCCAACCTTTGGGGCTTGTAAAGCTTACTGGGATTGGTTTGTATGAAAAAATATGCGTTGCGCTGATGCATAGTGCAGCAAAAGAAAAAATCGTAATTTTTGTTGCCACTGAAATTTTCATACACATAAATAGATACAGGATAAAGGTACAAACGTCTTTATTAATATCTTCATGTAAGAAACAATTAAGTAAACCTTATTATGAGAGTTGTTATTCAGCGCGTATTGGAAGCATCGGTGGTGGTAGATGAAAAAGTGGTAGGCTCCATACAAAACGGACTACTAGTGCTACTAGGTATCGAAGACGCCGATACAGAGGAGGATATACATTGGCTTAGTAATAAAATTGTAGGACTTAGGCTTTTTGATGATGCTGAGGGTGTCATGAATTTGTCTGTTAAAGATATAGGAGGCGACATTTTACTCATTAGCCAGTTTACATTAATGGCGAGTACCAAAAAAGGCAATAGACCTTCTTATATTAAAGCGTCTAAACCGCCCATCGCAGTACCTTTGTATGAACAAATGATTGCTACCTTAAGTACTGATTTAGGTAAAGCGGTGCAAACCGGTATTTTTGGTGCTGATATGAAAGTTAGCCTTATCAATAACGGACCTGTTACCATTACCATCGACTCTAAAAACAAAGAATAATGACTATAGAAAAAGCACAACAAGACGTAGACGCCTGGATACAAACAGTGGGGGTTAGATACTTTAATGAGCTTACCAATATGGGGATACTCATGGAAGAAGTGGGAGAGCTGAGTAGAATACTCGTGCGTAAATATGGCGAACAATCTTTTAAAGCCGGAGAGTCTGATAAAGATATTGCGGATGAAATGGCCGATGTATTGTGGGTGCTTATTTGCCTTGCCAATCAAACTGGTGTAGATCTTACTAAAGCGCTCGAAAAAAACTTCGAAAAGAAAAATAATAGGGACGCTACAAGGCATCTTAATAATGACAAATTAAAATAATGCGCGTGCTTTAAAGTGGCACAGCATATGTATTACAAAGTAATAAAACAAAAAAGGCGCGCTTGAAAAGCGCGCCTTTTTTAATCGAGTAAACTCAAATATTATTTGCGTTTAAAAATACTTTTTTCTTTTGCCATTTTTTCAATGTCTGCAACGGTTCTTGGAGAAGAAGCCGATAAGTTTTGATTACCAGTTGGGGTAATTAAAATATCATCTTCAATTCTTACACCAATACTCCACCACTTTTTATCGCAGTTGCTTCCTGGCGGAATATAAATACCTGGCTCCACTGTTAATACCACGCCCGGATCTAGTGTGCGAGGTCCCATATCGTGTACGTCTAAACCTAAATGGTGTGAAGTGCCGTGCGGGAAATATTTGCGGGCTTCTGCTTCTGTTTTTACAATACCAAGTGCAACAAGTCCTTTGTTCACAACGGCTCTTGCTGCTGCGTCAACAGATGCAAACGGAGCACCTGGTTTACAAGCAGCGATACCAGCGTCTTGCGCTGCAAGTACGAGTTCGTAAATGATTTTTTGTTCTGGCGAAAACTTACCATTTGCAGGAACCGTTCTTGTAACGTCTGCAGTATAGCCATGGTATTCGGCAGCACAATCACTTAATAGTAAATCACCATCGTTCATTAATTTCAGGTTTGTTACATAGTGAAGCACACATGCATTTTCGGCAGCACCTACAATACTTGGATAGCCTGGGTATTCGGAACCATTGGTTTTAAAATGATATTCCATAATGGCTTGTGCTTGGTATTCTGTCATGCCTGGTTTAATAGCGCGCATCACATCGTTATGACCATCACAGCTAATAGCAGCAGCTTTAGCAATGAGTGCAATTTCTTCTGGTTGCTTGATCCCTCTTAAGCCAGATAAAATAGCTTGTAAACTACGCGTAGCAACTGGTTTTTTTGTTGCAGCAATAGCGCTATCAACAATAGTAGCCATGCGGGTTAGAGGATCTACATTTCTTTTGTACGTCGAAAAAATATCTTCGCTTTTATACGCTGTAAATACAGAATCGATATTTGAAAAATCGATGGTGTTAGCGCTAAATTTATCGTTGATAAAAACGTTGGCAATTTTATATTTTTCTTGTACACCTTCTACGCCTAAAATTTTTCCGGTCCATAATTCTCTTTGCGGATCACGGTTTTGAACAAAAATAAATTCGGTACCTGTTTTATCTAAAATGGTAACAGGCTGCTTGAATAATAAGAGTACCGCATTAGGCTCTTCTAGTCCGGTAAAGTAGTAGAAGTTTTTATTTTGAGAATATTGAAAATCAACATCGTTGGTTCTTACACGCACCTGCGATGCAAAGAAAATACCCACGCCATTTGCAGAGAGTTTTTCTTTAAAGGCAGCCCTGCGTCCAGCATGGAACTCGGGTGTTAAATAATCACTTGGATAGAGGGTTGTTTGCTGTGCAAAAACGAGTACTGGTGCCATAAAGGTGAGCACCCACATCATCACTTTCTTTTTATTCATGGTGGTTTAAATTTATCCCGCTAAAGCTATAGGATTTCTCTGAGTCAGAGAAAAAAATTGGATAAAGGGGCTAAAGCGCCTTTTTTAGGGAGAATGGCTTATTTTTGCCCTGTATGAGTAAGCCCGCGTTAACCCCACAAGAAAATAATTTTCAGGCCATTATATCGCATGCCAAAGAGTATGGATTTGTGTTTCCTAGTAGTGAAATTTATGATGGATTAAGTGCTGTGTATGATTACGGTCCGTACGGGTCTGAACTCAAAAAAAATATCAGAGATTATTGGTGGCATAGCATGACCCAAATGCATGAAAACATTGTGGGTATTGACGCTGCCATTTTTATGCACCCAACCACCTGGAAGGCGAGTGGGCACGTAGATAATTTTAGCGATCCCATGATCGATAATAAAGACTCTCAAAAACGCTACCGTGTAGACCATTTGATTGAAGCCAAAGCCGATAGTTTACGTGCGGCCGGAGCGGCAGCGGAGGCCGATGCCTTGCTAGCACAAATGGACCAGCTTTTAGCGGCCGAAAATTTTGAAGGCTTAAAAAATCTACTAACAGAACAAAAAATTACTTGTAGTGTAAGTGGTACCTCTAACTGGACCGATATTAGACAGTTTAACCTCATGTTTGATACGCAATTAGGTTCTGTTACTGAAGATGCAAACACGATTTACCTGCGTCCAGAAACCGCACAAGGTATTTTTGTAAACTTTTTAAACGTGCAAAAAACAGCGCGTATGAAAGTTCCGTTTGGTATTGCACAAACAGGTAAGGCCTTCAGAAATGAAATTGTTGCCCGTCAATTTATATTTAGAATGCGTGAGTTTGAACAAATGGAAATGCAATTTTTTGTACGTCCTGGCACGCAAATGAAATGGTACGAATATTGGAAACAAGCGCGATTAAAATGGCACACCGATTTAGGTATGCCTGCTAGTAAATATCGTTACCACGACCACGTTAAATTAGCGCACTACGCAGACGCGGCATTAGATATTGAATTTGAATTTCCATTTGGTTTTAAAGAGTTAGAAGGTATTCATTCTCGTACCGATTTTGACTTAACCAGACACCAAGAGTTTAGTAAAAAGAAGCAACAATATTTTGACAACGATATAGATGAAGCAACCGGAAAGCCTTATGGCAACTACATTCCGTACGTTGTAGAAACTTCTATTGGACTTGATCGTATGTTTTTAGCTGTGTTAAGTAATGCATACGAAGAAGAAAAAATTACCAAAGAAGATGGTACCACAGACGAACGCGTGGTACTTCATATTCCAGCAAAAATTGCACCAGTAAAACTCGCTATTTTACCACTCGTTAAAAAAGACGGTCTCCCAGAAATTGCACGTGAACTCATGGACAGTTGCAAAGGTCAGTTCAAATGTTTTTACGAAGAAAAAGATGCAATTGGAAAGCGTTACCGCAGACAAGATGCGATTGGTACACCATTTTGCGTAACCATTGATCACCAAACGAAAGAAGACCAAACGGTTACCATTCGTTACCGTGATGCCATGACGCAGGAGCGTGTACACATTAGTAAGGTAAAAGAGATTGTGCTCGGAGCTATTGCTTAACCGTATATCTCTAAGTGGATGTCTTTTTTGTCGTAACCGGCTGCCATGATGCGCTGCTTGGCTTCGTCAATCATATTTTTCCAGCCACACAAATAAAACTGTGCCGGATTTTTTGCAGCCAATAACTGCTCGTACACAGCGTGCACATAACCTTTATGGGCGCCATCAGGCACTGTGTCTTCTCTAGAAAAAACGGGATGGTAACAAAAATTATTTTCTTGCACTTCTAGCGCTTTAAGTTCAGCTCCATACAACTGGTCACTTAATTTTCGGCAACCAAAAATGAGGTGAATATTTTTATGTGCTATTTTTTGTTGGTGGATCCAGTGCACCATCGATCTAAAAGGTGCAATACCCGTTCCGGTGCATATTAAATAGAGGTCTTTGTCGAGTGTTTCTGGTAAGGTAAATACGCCCACAGGACCTCTCAAAGTAATATTGCTTCCTACTTTTATTTCATTGAACAAATACGTGGTTCCAAGGCCGCCCTCTAGTAATACAATAACTAGTTCTATAATGTTACTGCCATCTGGAGCAGATGCAATGGAATAGCTGCGCCAGCGTTTGTTGGTTTTTTCGTGAATGGGTAAATCTAGGGTAACAAACTGCCCCGGCTTAAAATTAAAACTGTCTAGCTCTGGAATTTGAATCCAAAACCGCCGCGTGCTTTCCGATGCGTCTTCAATTTTGATGACCGTTCCTGTGCGCCAAGGCTCTAACATAGTTTTAGTCTTTGACACAATTTAAATGAATGTGGCCGAACTATAAAAAATAAGTTGGGCAGCGGAAAGTGCTAATAAATGAGCTGGGTATGATTGGGTTAAGCTGGGCTTAAAAAGGTGCACGAAAAAATTTTGGACAAAAAAAATCCGAGGGCGAAGCCCTCGGATTTTTCGATCTAAAAAATTTTCGATCTAGATTTTCATAAAAATTATTTAGGATCAAGTGCTAACTTAATCGTTTGCGCTAAATCAGCTAAATGCATTTTAGTCATTTTATCTGAAGTAGAAGCTGCTGCTGCGCTTACAGTGCCTTTAAGGGCTACTAATTGTGCGCGTGCAATGCTGTTTACATCACTACGGCTGTTGTAACCTGATCCGTAAGGATTGTTACCGCCGCCACCGCCGCCGCCAAAGCTAATGGTAATACCACCAGCACTTGCTTTAGGGTTAATGATCGCATCTAATTTATCTACGTAGCTCTTTTGTAACATTCTACGGTAGGTATCAACTGCTTTACCAGACTTTAATTCACTGAATAAGTCGTTTTGTAAATCGTTGATCATTTCAGTAGCAGCATATACTTTGTCTGCACCAAAACGGTCTACGTTCATTTGCATACGGTGTAAGCGGTCTGTGCTTAGCATAGAAGCTAATGCACTTTCTTGCGCACCTGCAATTGGATCTGCAGAACCAGGAACGTTTATTTTGTCCCAGATTTTTTTGTCAATCAACCAAGTTGGTGTTTGGAACAATTGTCTGTTTAAAAATCCTAATGCATCTTTTTGATGTTGCTTAGGTGTTGGCTCATAAACAGCTGCACCACTTGCAGATGTTTGGAATGTTTCATATACACCACCTACATTGCGGCTTACATGTCCAACGTATCTTCTAAATTGGCCTAATAATTGACCATAAATTACAGCTACGTTTTCGTTTAAATCACCTTCTTCCGTTGTGTACTCAGGAAGTTTAGCAAGTAAACGTTGTAAGTTTTTAACACCATAGTCACTCGCTTTTACAGCGTTGTCACTTAGGTCTTCAGATTGGCTACGTGGATCTTGTTGGTTACCACCTTCGTAGGTACCAAACCAAGCACGCGGGTTTGCTTTAAGTGTTTCAGTAATTAACTTACTGCTCGCTAATTTAGTTTCTTCTTCAGTGTTACCTGGAATATAACCATAGCCCCAACGGATAGCCCATAAATCGTAATCTCCAATGCGTGGATATAAACCTGCTTTAGAAATATTATCTTCTGGTTGTGCTACATAGTTAAAACGAGCATAGTCCATAATAGAAGCCGTGTGACCGTTTGCTTCTACCCATGTTTTATCACGTAATTTTTCTACTGGGGTTTTGCTACTGCTACCCATGTTATGTCTTAAACCTAAAGTATGTCCTACTTCGTGAGAAGAAACGAAACGAATTAAATCGCCCATTAAATCATCATCATATTTCATGCTACGAGCACGTGGATCTACCGCTGCAGTTTGAATCATGTACCAATCGTGTACAAGCTTCATAACGTTGTGGTACCAGCCAATATGGCTTTCTAAAATTTCTCCACTGCGTGGATCGTGTACGTTAGGACCATAAGCGTTTTCTGTTTCAGAAGCAAAATAACGCACTACAGAATAACGCGCATCTTCTAGGCTCATAGTGGTATCATTTTCTGGCCACTCTTTACCTACAATTGCATTTTTGAAACCAGCTTGTTCAAATGCTTTCTGCCAATCATTAATACCTAAAATTAGGTGCTTGCGCCACTGCTTTGGAGTTGCTGGATCGATGTAATAAATGATTTGTTTTTTAGGCTCTACTAGTTCACCTTTTTTCCATTTTTCTACGTCTGCATCTTTTGGCTCTAATCTCCAACGTACTGCAAATTCTTTGTTCTCTACTTTTTGTTGGTTGTCGCCAAACACAACATAATCATCTGTAAAGAAACCTACACGCTTGTCTGCAATCCTTGCTGCCATTGGCGTTGCAGGAAGTAGAAGTAATGAAGTATTCAATTCAATGGTAATAGCGTTGTTGCCATTAGCTGTAGGAATTGATGCACTTGGAGTAGGACTTGGAGCACCAAATCCACCACCCGCTGCCGAAGAACCAAAAGTTTTTACGGTTCTAATTTCGGTATTAATAGGGTAGCTAGAAATCTTGTCGATATAAGATCTATCTGCAGAAATTTGCGTTAAGCTTAAAGAACGCTTTACTTGAGAACTAACACTTACTAAAGGGTTATCACCTTTAAAATAATCTGTTACATCAATTACCACACCGCTGCTATCTTTTGAGAAAGCTGCAATAGGGAAAGCTGCTGCAATAGCATTTAAATTTGAATTGGTAACAGCTTTGTAAATATCATCTGTTGGATTCGCATTACTTATAAGTGCGATACCACGTAAAAAGATATTGCTGCTTGGTCCTTTTTCAAATGTCATGGTTTGTTGGTTGGCAATTTCTCCACCATATACACCACGTCCGCCACCTACTGCAGGTACTTTAACATAACGGGTTACCGCTAGTATCTGGCGCCCCATGAGGCTATTTGGAATCTCAAAGTAGTATTTGTCTTCTACCTTGTGTACGGTAAATAAACCTTTTTGTGATACGGCTTTAGACGTAATCACTTCTTTAAAAGCTTTTGGAGCTTGACGCGCACCACCCATACCGGCCATGCCAGCCATGCTTGGCATACCAGCTCTACCACCTGGTGCTTGCGTGGAGTCTCTTTGTTGTGCGGTTCCCATTGTCGTAACAAGGAGCGCCGCAGCGATAAAATAGTTTTTCATTGGTAATATTAGTTTTTAAATAATGCTTTAAAGATAGGGCTCACTTGCATTCGCTCCTCGATTTTTTAGACGAACTTGGATGAAAGGCAAAATAAATTAAACAAATCGGTGAAAAATTGTGGATTTCGAGGTAATAATGGGCTAGTACTGAGTTATTTAGCCTTTACTAACAGCGGGTCAAATTAATTTTTTGTAACCAAATTTGGCTATTTCAATAAATTAACTAATTTGTAAGCCCCTAAGGGTTTATTTGAAGAAGTTTTATTTTTAAAACGTTTTTTTATTAGCATTGTAGGGACAAATTTTTAAATCGGTTTTAATTATTTAAAAAACAAAAAATCTATCGAATCATGGCTGAGACAAAACCAACTGCAACAGCTGCAAAAACGAATGCAACTGCACAACCTAAAAAGAGCAGTAACTTAATCGCAACAATCGCTCCAATTGCTTGTATTATTGGCGGTTACCTTATTTGGCGCGTACTACTAGGAAGCGCTTCTAACTTCACAACGCCTGATCCTGATGCTAGCCATTGGTTTTGGCCTAACCACCAAGGACCAAAAGGAACTTTTACAAAAATGTATGAGGGTGGTATCATTGTACCTATCCTTATTGGTTGTTTTTTAATTGTATTATTTTTCGTTATTGAAAGATTATTAACTGTTAACAAAGCTTCTGGTACTGGAAATATTGCTGAGTTTGTACGTAAAGTACAATTCCATTTAGCAAACAAAGACGTTGAAAAAGCGTTAGCTGAGTGTGACAAGCAACAAGGTTCTGTAGGTAACGTAATGAAAGCAGGTCTTAAGAAATACAAAGAAATGATTTCTAACACAGAGCTTACTACAGATCAAAAAGTATTAAATATTCAAAAAGAAGTAGAAGAAGCAACAGCACTTGAACTTCCTATGTTAGAAAAGAACTTAGTATTCTTATCTACTATCGCATCTGTAGCAACCTTATTAGGTCTATTGGGTACGGTAATGGGTATGATTCGTTCATTCTCTAAATTAGGAGACGAAGGTGGTGGAGAAGCTGCTCGTGAACTTTCTCAAGGTATCTCTGAGGCCCTTTACAACACGGCTTTAGGTATTGGTACTTCTGCAGTAGCGATCATCATGTACAACGTATTTACGACTCGTATCGATGCAGTTACTTACGGTATTGATGAGTCTGGTTTCACATTAACACAAAGCTTTGCTGCAAACTACAAATAGTTGATATCAACTATTTTGTAAAGCACAATGTTTTGAATTTTAATCTGAGAACCTAATAAATTATTAACAATGGGAAGAGCCAAATTACCACGTAAGAGCACCAACATAGACATGACGGCTATGTGTGATGTGGCGTTCCTTCTATTGTCGTT
>CAMAQW010000030.1 GCA_945860335.1 Sediminibacterium ginsengisoli
GGAACCCAAGGAAGGGCCACAGATGTCAATCCAATTTGAAGTGATTTTAACAAGCTCATAAAATCCCATACCGCAAAAACATGGGTTTCAGAAAATCGCTGTAATCCTTGTAAGTCTTGGATTTGACTATATACCGGGTGCGCGAGTAAAGTATTTCTTACTGGCTCAATGCTAGATTTTAGTTTTTCTACGTGGGCGTTCATAATGATTGCGGCTTTTAAACTGCGCGCAAAAGTAAAACAACCATAGTTGTAAATAGTTTATTTAAGAGACTTTACACGTAAAATGACAATCTCATGATAGTGTTTGTCTAATCAGTTGGTTGTGTCGTCACTATTTAATTAAACTCCCGTAAATGATATTTTCAATTTTACCTTGAAATCCAGTATGTGAATTTGGGGTGTGTTGTGTCATAATTAAACAAATCAATTTTTCTTTAGGGTCGGCCCAATAAGTGGTACCATAATAACCGCCCCACGAAAAAGAACATTTGTTTCGAGCATTTAAATTTGCTGCTTTTTCAGAAGTAATAGCAAAACCTAAACCAAAATCGTTGAGGCCTTCAAATTTAAAATCTAGTTGTGGACTCAGCATTAACTCGGCTGTGCGGGGCGAAATAATTTGTTTGCCGTTGTATTTTCCGCCATTTAAAATCATTTGTAAAAAAATGGCATAATCATATGCAGTAGAAGACAAACCAGCACCACCAGAAAAAAATGTTGTGCCTAGTAGTGGATATTTAGGATCAATATTTCTAAATGTAGGCCCCCATTCTATAATTTTCTTATTGCTGTCTTCGGTGTAAACCGTTGGGAGTCTATTTGCTTTTGAAGCTGGAACATTAAAATAAGTATCCTTCATATCCATCGGCTCAAAAATATATTTATTGAAATACACTTCGAGTGTCATGCCAGAAACAACTTCAACAATACAACCCAATAAATCAGAATTTAAACCATATGTGAATTTTTCGCCTGGCTGATGTACAAGTGGTAAAGTTCCAAGCGCTTTCATATGCTCTAATAAAGTACCATTAATTTTTCCTAGTCCTGATGGTATACCTGCTTTTGCATAAATAGCTTTCATTTTTTCGGAACCAATTCCAGCATAATCAATGCCAGAAGAATGCGTTAATAAATCTCTGATGGTAATATTTCTTTTTGCTGGAACTGTTGTATAGCTTGTATCTGCGGCATTAAAATCTTTTAGTACCGATTGCTTATAAAAGGTTGGAATAAAGTCGCCTACTGCTTGATCTAAATTAAGTTTGCCATTTTCAAATAACTGTAACACTGCCAAACTAGTGATAGCCTTGGTCTGACTCATGATTCTAAAAATAGAATTTGGATCCATTGGTTTTTTTGAAGCCCTATCTGCAAAACCATGGCCTTTATAATATACGACTTGGTTGTCTTTAACAATAATGGTTGAAGCACCTACCAACCAATTATTTTTAACATACTCATTGAGTAAGGTATCAATCTGTGCAAGCTTAACAGGATCTAAATTTTTAGATCTTGTAACAAGGGGTGATAATACTTGCGCAAAGCTGGTACCAATAAATAGTACTAAGATGGTAATTACTGCAACAAATTTTTTCATGAGAGGAGGTATTTGAAATAGTAAGATACTACAAATCAAATATTGAATCCAAAGAATAGATTTGAAATTTTTGTGCAGCCGGATTTAATAATACGGAACGCATTTTTTGCGCGAGTACCTCAACCGGTAGTGGTCTTTGGCTTTCAAATAAACCGAGCTTATTAAAGAACTGAATAATGGCAATACCTAGTTTTTCCATAGGCCTTATTTTATCTGGCTGCCTTAGCAAAAATCCAGGTCTAAAAATATGAATTTGCTTAAAGGGTAATTCCTTGGCAGCGTTATCGAGCTCCCCTTTAATACGGGGGTAAAATAGCCAAGAACTTGCGTTGGCGCCCATAGCAGATACTAATACATACTTTGCTACTCCATTAGCCGCAGCTGTAGCAGTTGTTTGGTATTGATAGGTATAATCAATTTTGTATTGTTCTTTTTGGCTTCCCGCTTGTTTAAGGGTAGTAGCCAGTGCCGAAAAGAGCACATCACCTTGTACTAAATGCGCCCAAGCTTGCGGATTGTCAAAATCTACTATATGGCATGTTAATTTAGTATGCGTGAAATCTAATGGTCTTCTAGAAAACACAACCACGCTACTATACCTGTTATCATCCATTAATTGCTGTACAAGTTCGGTACCTGTGGCACCTGTAGCTCCAATAACTAGTGCTGTAAGACCACTCATATGTTTTCTTTTACAAATTGCAAGCAGTACTTTTTAATCATCTCGCGCACTTCTGCAAAAGATCTATTAATTTCTTCTTCGGTGCCAACTGCTTTTGCTGGATCCGGAAAATTATAATGAAATTTTTGAGCATTGCTTGGATAATACGGACACACTTCTTTGGCGTGATCGCAAACTGTAATTACAAAATCAAAATCAATACCTGTATATTCTAAAACATTATTAGAAGTGTGGTTTGAAATGTCAATGCCATCTTCTAGCATTGTTGCAATGGCTCTTGGATTTACACCATGTGTTTCTACGCCAGCACTATAAACATTTGCTTTATCTGCTGCAAAGGTTTTCAAATACCCATGTGCTATTTGACTACGGCAACTATTGCCGGTACAGAGTACTAAAATATTTTTCATCGATGTAATAATTAACAACAGCCGCCACCTGGCACACAAGCTGTTTTATTTTCTAATGGTTTTTGTGCAAATACGGTAATACTCATAATACCCGTACTTCCCGATTTAAATGCAGCAATTTCTGTTGCTGATAAATAATTAACTAAAATATCATCAGGAATTATAATTGCTTTTTCTTTTTGAATGGTAACATTTTCAAAACCAGTAGCATGAATTAATTCCGTGTATACATTTTTTTGAATGGCACCAGATACGCAACCGGCATACATTTCAGCGTCTTTACGTAAACCTTCTGGTAAGGCACCTACAAGCACTACATCACTAATACTAAAATGGCCACCCGGTTTTAATACCCGATACATTTCTGTAAATACGCCATGTTTGTTGGGCACTAAATTTAATACGCAGTTACTTACAATAACATCTGCTACATTAGAAGTAATGGGCATATTTTCAATATCCCCTTGTCTAAATTCTACATTGTTAAAACCTCGAGCCTCTGCATTGGCGCGTGCCTTATTAATCATGGCTGGTGTAAAATCAATTCCAATGACCTTGCCTGTTTCACCCGTTTCATGTCTAGCAATAAAACAATCGTTACCAGCGCCACTTCCTAGATCAATAACAAGGTCACCTTTTTTAATGCGCGCAAATTGTGTAGGAAGCCCACAACCAAGACCCAAATCCGCGTCTGCTGCATAACCATCAAGTGTGGTATAATCTTCAGACATAATATTATATACTTCGGTAGAACAGCCGCCAGCACCGCAACAAGAAGACATATTTGTTTCTTTGTCTTGTAGTGCTATTTCACTGTATTTATTTTTTACAATTTCTTTAAGTTGTTCGTCTGTTTGCATTTTTATATTTTTTAGTTTAACAACAAGTTGTTGGAGACTCAATAGATACTGCTAATACTTTATTTAAAATTTGGTTTGCTGTTTGTAATACTTCTGTATCAACACAATAACATATAGAAGCGCCGTCAATATTTCCTTTAATGAGACCAGCTTGTTTTAATTCTTTTAAATGTTGTGATACTGTAGATTGTGCGATTGGAAGTTCGTCCACAATATCACCACAGATACAAGACTGCTTTTGAATTAATAATTGCAAGATGGCAACTCGAGCAGGATGTGATAAAGCTTTTGCAAATTTTGCTATTTGCATCTCAGCTTCTGAATAATTGATGATTTTACTGGCTCCCATATTAATCGCAATATTACGATTAATAGTTGAAATGCTAAACTTGTCTTTTATTTATTTGATTTCCAAGCAGTTATGTATAACGCACTTAACAGAAGTAGTGGTCCCGCTATCAAAACATGTGCGGACCAGTGCATCCTAGCCCAACCTGTAATAATATACATGAGTCCTAACACTAAATAAATAATAGCGCCAATGAGGGGCCTGTTATATGCAACAAAAACAATTAATAATATAACTGCAGTGGGAAGTAAATGCAGGAGTATATCATAAAATGTTTGGGCAATATTTTGCTCATGATTAAAAACATCTGCGGCAAAAATAAGAAGCGCAACTGCATATAAAACACCTAAACTCGTTGCAGCAAGATGCCATTTATTTTTTTTCGAAAACACGTAACTTATTTTAAAAATTCTTTGTAAAAATAAATCATACGCTGTAAGTCTTTGATACCTATACGTTCATCGATACCATGAAAACCTTTTACATCTTGTACTGCCGAAAAATTTAAAACTGCTTCACTATTGTTTCTAAAATATCGGGAGTCTGTAGCGCCTATCATTAAAAATGGTGAAACAATAACATTAGGCACTGATGCGTAAATAATATTTTCAATTTTTTTAAATGGTTCACTTTCAAAAGAACTTACTGCCGAAGGTTCCATAATAGAAATCGTTTGCTTTTTAATGACAACACGATCATCATTAACTACTTTAGTAACATAAGCTAAAACCTCATCGCTCGTTTGACCTGGCAAAATGCGACTGTTTATAGTGGCTTTTGCAACCGAAGGAATAACGTTATCCTTAATACCCGCTTTAACAATAGTAGGTACAAGTGTTGTGTGAACCATAGCACTGGACTCTTTTACTTTTTCAAACTGCCCCATTACCAACGGTTTAAACAACCATAAGTTACTTAATACCAGTTTAGACATAAAGCTTTCGGCCGGCCTTGTCCGCTTTATTAATTCTTGAACCGTAGGCGTAATAGTACCTGGCATTTGCTTCGCGCGAATGTTTACAAGTGCTTTGTTTAAAACATCTATTGCTGTTTCTGGACTTGGCATAGAAGAATGTCCACCAGGTATTTCTACCATCAAATCAAGGTTTACATAGCCCTTTTCATTGGTACCTATAACAGCCACAGGCTTATTTAATCTTTTAAAATGTTGCTGATCAATTTGACCACCTTCATCAAGTACAAGTGCTGGCTTAATATTGTTGTTTGCAAACCAAGCAGAATATATTTTAGCGCCTCGTTTACCAGACACTTCTTCGTCGTGGCCAAAGCATAAGTAGATATTTCTGTTAGGAGTAAAATTTTGTGCAAGTAACTGCTCCACAGATTCCATAATAGCAATGACAGCAACTTTATCATCTACAGCCCCACGTCCCCAAATCGTATCATTTTTGATAGCGCCACTAAATGACGGCACAGACCACTTACTTTCTGAGGCAGCTTCTACCGGTACCACATCGGTATGACCCATTAACACATATGGTGCTAAGGTTGTGTCTTTGCCTACCCATTTATATACATAACTAAATTCATTAAATACTTGTCTGGTAAGCTTTGAATGCACGAGGGGATAGCTCGTTTCTAAAAATTTGCGGAATTTTAAAAACTCAGTGGTATCAATGGGGAGTGTATCCCCAAAAGATACAGTTTTAATTTGAATGGCCTGACTCAAATGAATCGCAGAAGAGTCTTTGTTTGCAGGTATCTCAACTGTTTTATGCGAAATAATAGCCGAATTTAATGTTATCGTATTATAAAGTAATACACCAAATAAAACCACTAACACTACAGCGAATAACTTAAATATTTTTTTGAACATACAACTGCGATTTATTTATGTACTAAGTTAAATTTATTATCTAGTAATTCTCAACTATTAAATATATTTATTCAAAATTACAACCATGAGAAATTTAATTCAGTGGGTTTTAAAGGGTATTGTTATAGCTGTGGTATTTATACCAATTACAAGTATGGCGCAAGAAAATAAAGCAGCTGCAGCCATTGAACAAATAATGAAAGAAAATCCTGTGATGGGGATGTCGGTAGCTGTTATAAAAAACAATAAAATGATTTACGCTCAATCATTTGGTTTAAAAGACGCTGAAACAAAAACACCACTGAGTAATGAAAACATTTTTAGAATCGCTTCAATCTCAAAATCTTTTTCTGCAACAGCTATTATGCAATTAGTAGAAGATAAAAAAATATCATTGGATCAAGATGTTAGTGAACTTATAGGATTTAAAATGCGTAATCCTAAATTTCCTGAAACAGTTATTACTTTAAGACTCATGCTATCGCACCTTTCATCAATTAATGATAGCCAAGGTTATTTTTCACTCGATTCAATTAACCCTACGAAATCAGAGAACTGGTATAAATGCTACAATAATTACGAGCCAGGAAAAAAATATGAATATTGTAACCTTAATTTTAATATGATTGGAACAATCATTGAAAAAGTAAGTGGCGAAAGATTTGACAACTACATTCAAAATCATATTTTAAAACCATTACAATTATATGGGGGCTACTATGTGAACGAATTAGACAAGTCTAAATTTGCAACAATATATGAATACCAACCAGATGCTGCCAAATTTGTAGTATCACCAAATGCATATGCACCAAGAACTACAGAAGTAGCTGCTTATCAAATGGGGTATAGTACGCCTATTTTTTCACCGACTGGTGGGATGAAAATATCTGCCAAAGATTTAGCTACTTACATGATGATGCATGCCAATTATGGAAAATACAATGGGGTTCGAATTATTTCAAAAAAGAGTTCGAAACTGATGCAAACAGCTGTTTCAGATATAGAGCCTTATGGTTTTGCATTAGAAACTCCAGGATCCATAATTGATGGTCAAAAAATGATAGGTCATACAGGTTCTGCGTACGGGCTTTTTAGTGCTATGTTTTTTAATCCGCAAGAAAAATATGGAATTGTTGTGATTAGCAACGGATGTCATCCTGGTGAAACAAGTGGATACAATAATGTTATTAGAAAAGCTGTGAATACTTTGTATGAAAATTTAATAGCTAATTAAAGAACGTGTATCCAATAATACTTGAACAATTAAGTCCAGAAATTTCATTGTGGATTCCAGATACTGAATCCGTTAAAACCCAATACGAAAATTTAAAGACGCAGGAACTACATGTAGATTTTCCGTTTTGGGCAAAAGTATGGGCTTCCTCAAAAGCAATGGTTACTTTTTTACAAGAAGAACCTAATTGGATAGAAAATAAGCAAGTATTGGAAATTGGCGCTGGTATTGGATTCCCATCGTTTTTTATAGCGCAGAAAGCGAGTAGCGTTATCATATCTGATTACAACAGTGATGCTGTTTCGCTTGCTCAAAAAAACATAAATCATCTCAATATTAATAACGCTACTGCAACAGTATTGGACTGGAATCATATACCTTCTGAGCTATTTGCAGATACTATTTTACTAAGCGACATCAATTATAATCCTAGCGATTTTGATGCTTTGGTAATTTCAATTAGTTCATTTTTAAATAAAGGTTGCTTCGTTATTCTTGCAACACCCAATAGAATCACTGCAAATCCTTTTATAGAAAAGCTAAGTGCATTTATACACAAAACAAAATATTATCCTATCATTGAAGGAAAAATAGAAAAAGAAATTGCTGTTTTTGTTTTGAAAAAATAAATCACTTATTGTAGGCTATTTAAGCTTAGACTTCACAATTTCAGCATAAGACTTAGGCAACACCATTTTAAACCGGGTATAGGATGCTTCTGAAATATTGTTAGTATCAAACGGAACATACTGCACATACATTTTATTTTCGCCCGCTATTCTTCCGTATTTATAGTCATAGGTAAACCAACCGTCTGGTTGCAATGCATTTTTAGGTGTGTTGGTGCTTGGGATAGTTATATAAAATTGATTTTTTTGAATGGTAGCTGTGTTTGAAAGTGTACTGTTTTTCAGCACCAGATAAGCTTCTTTAGCGGTTTCAACAGATGGGTCTATCAATTCTACTTTTTCAACAAGATACTTCCTGTATCTGTATTCATTGTTGTTTTTATAATGATATAACTCATTTAATACTGACGCAATCGTATCTTTTAGATACGGATAATGAGTGCATCCTAAAATAAGGGTGTTCATTGGCTTTGTAATTTTACCAACAATCATTTTTTCCAATAAACTTACCAGATGATACCGTACATAATTTGATGGATCATTTAATTGCATGTCTAAGCAACTTCCTTTATCGTCGTATTCGCATAACAACTTATTACTAGAAGCATCAAACCTATAAGCACTCAATAAAGAAGTGTCAATGGTATACGTGCTATTTTTTAATGAAGGACCCTTGTATTCATTTCTAGCCTTTGTTAAGGTGTCTACATAATAACTCCAATCGCGGTCAATACTTTCTGCAAGTCCAAAACCGCCCTGACTAATTACCGACAACGCTTGCATACCTTTTTCCTTGGCCATGGTTTGTAAGGTTCTTGGATAACCATTTGAAGCAACCGTACCTGCAGTAGCAAAAACACCAATTGTTCCAGCGCCGCTTTTTTGTTGATAGGCAAGTGCTGCTTTTGAACCCGCATCAATAACACCAATTACGGGTACGTTTATAGATTGATACTCAAATTGATTTTTGATATCAGCTAAGGCATATGCAGTAGCGGTGTTACATGCTAATACAATCATTTTTACAGGAGGTTTTGTTGAGGCCTCCTGCAAAAAAAATTGCATATTTTTTTGAATATGCTCTTTTAGTAAATCGGTTTTGTTGGCTGCAGCATAATTACCATAAGGCATATTTGCTTGGTCTGCTAAATACTGAAAGTATTCTTTAGAAAAATCGAGTTTTCCGTCAGACCCGGGTTTTCCAGTTTCATTATTAAATGCATCTAGTGTTAGTAAAGCTTCGAGCACTGTCAAACCACCTGTGCCAGAATCAAAAACACCGATAGGAAGCGAGGTTTTTTTATAAATTTTTGTTGCTTGAGCACCAACAATGATTGGAGCCATTATAGTCAAAAGACAAACAATAAAATAAATTCGTTTCATAATCTCTTTTTATACAACTAATGTAATTAATTTTAATTTAATCTAGTTCATATGAACCCAACCGTCACTCAATATATAGCAAGTGCTAAACACTGGAAAGAAGAGCTACAAGCTATTCGTGAAATATTACTAGAAACAGAACTCATCGAAGATTTTAAATGGCGGACGCCTTGCTATACACACAACAATAAAAACATTGTGATTATTGCCCCGTTTAAAGAATATTTTGCACTAGCTTTTTTTAATGGCGCTGCTATAAGTGATTGTGGCAAATTATTAATAAAGGCAGGGGCCAATACACAATCTGGTAGACAATTAAGATTTAAAGACAGTAAAGAAATTTTGAATCAAAAAGCCATCATTAAAAAGTACATAAAAGAGGCCATATCTATCCAATCCACAAATATCGTCGAGACCACAAAACCTGCAGTACCACTAGTTGAAGTACAAGAATTAAATACAATTTTTAAATCAGATGTGGCATTTAAAAAAGCATTTTTAGCATTAACCCCTGGTAAACAAAGAGGCTATCTCATTTATTTTTCAGGTGCCAAACAAGCAGAAACAAGGGTGACGCGTATTGAAAAATATAGAGATAGAATTTTAGCTGGTATTGGCATTACAGATTGCACCTGTGGTCTTTCAAAAAGAATGCCTAACTGTGATGGCTCGCATAAGCTTCGTACAGAAACTAGATAATTGAAATGAACTTATTAACTGTTCGAGCCACCATTAAGGCTCCCCTAAATAAGGTTTGGAACTGCTGGACAGAAGCAGCACAGGTGCAACACTGGAATTTTGCCAGTTCAGATTGGCACTGCCCTGCGACTTCTAATGATCTGATAGTGGGTGGTGAATTTCATTACACCATGGCTGCCAAAGACAATAGTGAACAATTTGATTTTTGGGGAACCTATCAAGCAATAGAAATTAATAAAAGTCTTGAGATAGTACTAGGTGATGGAAGAATAATGAAAGTACTATTTGATGAAACACAAGAAGGCATCGTTGTAACTGAACAATTTGAGCCAGAAAATCAAAATCCAATTGATTTGCAACAAGCAGGCTGGCAAATGATTTTAGATAATTTTAAAAATTATGTAGAACAAGGCACGTAAAATCTTTTCTAGTTAGCAAATTTATCAAAAGCACAAAAGACAAAATTTTGAATAGCTCCCGAAGGTGTTATATGATCTTCTCGCTTACATTCAATATTTCTAAATTGAGCTTCTTTAAATTGTTCTTTTAGCGAAGTTTCATAGTATTGTTTAATATTTAATCCGCTACACTTAGTTGGTCCATCAACCGAAAATGTACCAATGATAACCTTATCATTTGCTAAATTTTTGACAACTTCAACATACTTTGCAATATCAGTTGCATTGGTTTGAAAGTGAAACGCAGCTCTATCATGCCACAAGTCATATTTGCGATTTGATTTAAAATCTAAGATATCACCTACAATCCAATTTATTTTATTAGCGTGTTCCCCCAATCTATTTTTTGCACGAATGATTGCTGCTTCTGAAATATCCAAAACAGAAATATTAGAATATCCCTCAGATAATAAATAATCAACTAGTTTACTATCACCTCCACCAACATCTATAATTGAAGCATCTTTTGGTATATGCATGCTTTTGATAAATGTTAAAGAGATAGTAGGCTCTTCTTGTGTCCAACTAACCTCATGAGGTTGCTTTGTGCTATAAATATTTTCCCAATGGGACTTCAATTGTTGATTCATAGTACAAAACTGATATTATAAATAATCAAATTCTGTAACTAAAGTCACAAATAAAAAGTCAGCAAAAATTGTAGATGGCTCTCATAAGCTACTCAACAAAAACTAATCGTTTTTTAAATACTATACCGCTCCTTAAGTATATGCAAATGGTGTAAAGCATGGCCAAAAATGATGAATCCTAGTGCATTGACAGAAATTGGTTTATCGCTTGCAGTACCCAAGCTTTTCATTTGATCATCTGTAAAGGAAGCAAATAATAAGTTGGTAGATTGTCTTACAACACGCCATTCAACTAACATGTCTTTCCAATTTCTATTGGCAGCTGTTGCATTGTTGGCATACTCATTTTCATCAAATCCTGGAATGGGTGTTTTTTCTTTTCTAGAAATGGCAAGTGCCCGGTAGGCAAATATGCGTTCTGTATCAATTACGTGTTGAAACATTTGCTTAATAGTCCATTTGCCAGGCGCATAAGCATAATTTATTTTTTCTAGTGGAATAGCATCCCAAAACTCAGTGATACGTTGATTGTATTGTTGAACTAAAATAGCGTAGTCTTTACCACTTGTGTAGTTGATGTATGTTTGGTAAAAACTACCATACTCGGTTTTATTGGGTCTTGACATCTTAATTAGTTTACGGATTTATATAATAAATATTCGTTTCTTTTAATCCACTTTTCTGTACCATTAAATTTTACTTCCTTAACAATAGAGAATGTATTTGATTGCAACAGATAGATATGTCTTAAAATAGCTTTTTTGTTGTCATTTCCATCAACTCCATCTTTTTCTGTTACCATTTTGAAACCAATGGATGCGTCTTTTGTAAATGCTACTATTTTATCCGTTCCAAATAAATCGTTTGTGATGTAGGTAGTGTCCTTGGTATTGGCGTGCGGCTCTTTTGGATATTCGTAAGCCATGATATAACCTTTTTTATTTGCCGTTAAAGCAATTTTAATATTGGCTAACATGGTAAATGGTTGACCTGTTGAATAGTCTAGATAAGTAAGTTTGCCCTCCCATGTTCCAACCGAATTAGATAAATCGTTTATTGCAAGTCGCTGAGCATGTGAAAATCCGCAGATAAATATCACTAGAATAAATAAAATGTATTGTTTCATATAAAAATCATTTCAATTTTTTGCTTTCTGCAACTAAACTTCCGCAAGGTATAAATGCAGTATCTTTTCCTATTGAAATTTTATAAAATAATTTTTCGCCTTTTAATACTATTGATGCGCGTGCAGACCCATTAATTTCGTGCATAAATACAGGGATATAAAAATAATAGTCCTTTTTAGGATCAATCGTTTTTTTCAAAGTTTTTACCTGCTTCGTGTTATCATTTAAAAGAAATTCTAAACCAGTTAGTCCATAGTTGAATAACTGTTCTTTTTTATGACTCATTGTGTCTTTAGGAAGTAATATTTTGATATGAGCATCTGGAGATTGTAAATAAGTAATATCAGGAAACGTAAGCTGTAATTTAATGGGTGCGGATGTTTGATTTTGTATACGCGTCCAAAATACGACATGACTATATTTAATGCCTTTCAAATTGTATTGACCACCTCCTTTGGGTAAGCTATGCGTAAAAATCACATCCTTTTGGTTAGCAAAGGAGTACTTAACTTCTGTGTCAATCCAATTTCTTATTGGACCAACCTGTCCATCAGCGCTTATATAAAACAGAGATAGAATGAATAAGGCTGAAATTTTCATTTTGATTTACAGGAAAGACTTTATTACATCTCTGAAAATCAAAAATAGAAATACAATTACACCCACAATAATTTCGTTGCGGTACTTTTTAACAAATTGAGATAGTTTATCCATAAAAATTTATTTGTCATTCAACCCTATGCCAAATCCAAACATGGCAGCAACAAGCGCAAGATGAATTATTAAAACGACTTTTTGCCAAGTAGGTCTTTCATTCCATTTTTGCTCTGGATCAAATGGATCAAATGCCATTCCAATCACTAAAGACGCTGCTGCTTGCATATAA
>CAMAQW010000031.1 GCA_945860335.1 Sediminibacterium ginsengisoli
TATCATGGAGTTGCAACGCCCATTACAATTGATAATTCGAATTATTTATTTAGCGGTTTAGAAGGTGCTATCGAAGTTGGACGTTACCATAGTTGGGTTGTTTCCAATAAAAACTTACCTGATGTATTACGAGTAACGGCCACCGATGAAAACGGACTAATTATGGCCATCGAGCACACCTCATATGATGTTTGCGGTGTTCAATTTCATCCGGAAAGTGTATTAACGCCATGTGGCGAAGCGGTTATTAAAAACTGGTTATTAAAATGAAAAAGATTCTACAATATTTATTTGAACACAAAACACTCTCTAGGGAAGCAGCTAAAGAGTTACTGCTTTCTATGTCTTCTGGGGCCTACAACGATAGTGAATTGGCGTCACTGATGACGGTATTTTTAATGCGCAGTATTACCATTGCAGAGTTGCAAGGGTTTAGAGATGCACTGCTTGAACTTGCCGTTCCTATTCAATTAGGAGGGGGTCATGAATTATTAGATATTGTAGGTACAGGGGGAGACGGTAAAAACACGTTCAATATTTCTACACTTTCTTGTTTTATTGTTGCGGGTGCTGGTCAAAAAGTTGCCAAGCATGGTAACTATGGGGCAAGTACCATTAGTGGGTCATCCAATGTCATGGAGCAGCTAGGGTATGTATTTAAAAATGACGAAAATGCGTTACAAAAAGAATTAGACGCCGCCAATATTTGTTTTTTGCATGCACCACTTTTTCATCCAGCGCTTAAACTGGTTGGACCTATCAGAAAAAACCTGGGTGTTCGTACTTTTTTTAATATGCTAGGACCACTCGTAAATCCGGCAAAACCTGCGCATCAGCTCATTGGTGTATACAGTTTAGAAATGGCTAGAATTTACCATTATCTGTTACAAGAAGAAGGCATTAATTATACCATCATTCATGGACTGGATGGCTATGATGAAATTTCATTAACAAGTGATACAAAAATATTTACAGCAAAAGGAGAGCGTATTGTTTCTGCGAATGAGCTTGGTAAAAGAATTGTTTTTCCAGAAGATTTAGCGGGTGGAGATACCGTAGAAGCTTCGGCCCAAATATTTTTAAAAATCATAAAAGGAGAAGGAACGATGGCGCAAAACGCAGTTGTGCTTGCCAACGCAGCAGCTGCTTTATTTGCGACTCAAAAATACAATACCTACAATGATGCCTATGCAGCAGCGGTAGAAAGTTTGGATAGTCAAAAAGCGTATCAAGCTTTAGAACAATTAATTGCAGTTCAATAGTATGAATATATTAGATCAAATTATTGCCCGTAAAAGGGAAGAGGTAGCGGATCAAAAACTGCTTGTATCAGAATCGGTATTACAACAAATGCCCTTTTTTAAAGCGCCTGTTTTGTCCATGTCTTCCTATTTAACAATGCCCGGAAAAACGGGTATCATCGCCGAATTTAAAAGGAAGTCGCCAAGTAAAGGAATCATTAACAATACAGCAACTGTTAAAGATGTAACAGCGGCTTACTCGGCCCATGGTGCTTCTGGGCTTTCCGTTTTAACAGACACTGATTTTTTTGGTGGAACCCTGCAAGATCTTACTACTGCAAGGTTGCATGAAACGCCCATTTTGCGTAAAGATTTTATGGTAGATCCCTATCAAATTATAGAAGCTAAAGCCTATGGTGCTGATGTGATTTTATTAATTGCTGCCTGCCTTACGCCATTAGCTGTTAAAGAGCTCGCTACCGTTGCAAAAGATATTGGGCTAGAAGTGTTACTTGAAATTCATACTTCTGACGAGTTGGAACATGTATGTGATGGTATCGATATGGTTGGAATCAATAATCGTAACCTTAAAACTTTTGAAGTGGATCTTGCACATTCTATTGCGCTTGCTAAAATGTTGCCGGCTCATTTACCAAAAATTGCAGAGAGTGGCATCAGTAATGTGTCTACCATTCTTGAACTAAAAAAAGAAGGGTTTGATGGTTTTTTAATTGGAGAAAATTTTATGAAAACAGTGGATCCTGCAGCAGCATTTGAAGCTTTTGTAGCTGATTTAAAAAAACAGGAAAATGAAAATTAAAGTATGTGGCATTACTAATATAGATGAGGCCCTTGCTTTAAGTAAAGCGGGTGTAAATTATGTTGGATTTATTTTTTACCCGGCTTCAAAGCGTTATGCACTGCATACACTAAGCCTTGATCAAATTAAAAGCGTTCAGTTGCCCGGGGTTTTAAAAGTTGGTGTATTTGTGAATGAACCTTTAGAAAAGGTTATTGCTACAGCTACAGAATCGGGGCTTGATATGGTGCAGCTTCATGGAGATGAAACGCCTAACTATTGTAAAGAAATGGCCAATCATTACCCTGTCATTAAAGCATTTAGAATTTCAGAAACAGATGACGTTGCTTATAAAATTTCCGAATATCTAGAAGACATTGACTATTTATTATTTGATACTACTTCAAGTGTTTATGGCGGGTCTGGTATTTCATTTGATTGGAAAAAACTTGCTAATGCTACTGGTCAAAAACCTTATTTTTTAAGTGGCGGCATTGGCCCGGATGATGTTTCTAAAATCACTTCATTTGTACAGTCTGATACAGCAGGTAATTGTACCGCAGTAGATGTTAACAGTAAGTTTGAAACGGCACCAGGACAAAAAAACATACAACTATTACAATCTTTTATTCCTACCATTAAAGCGTTATAAATATGCAACAAACATTTACAAATCCAAACGAGCATGGTTATTACGGGGATTTTGGCGGTGCCTTTATTCCAGAAATGTTATTTGCGAATGTGGCACAACTTAAAAGCCAGTATTTACAAATCATGGATGATGAAGATTTTAAAAATGAGGTGAACGATCTTTTGCATCATTATGTGGGCCGGCCAACGCCATTATTTTTAGCCAAACGTTTGAGTGAACAATATGGAACAACGATTTATTTAAAAAGAGAAGATTTATGTCATACGGGGGCGCATAAAATAAACAATACCATTGGTCAAATTATTCTTGCTCAAAAGCTTGGTAAAACACGCATTATCGCGGAAACAGGTGCTGGACAACACGGTGTGGCAACAGCAACGGTTTGTGCATTAAAAGGGATGGAGTGTATTGTTTACATGGGTGAGAAAGATATTGAAAGGCAGGCGCCCAATGTGGCGCGAATGCGTATGTTAGGCGCTACAGTAGTGCCGGCAACTAGTGGTAGTAAAACATTAAAAGATGCCACCAACGAAGCTATCAGGGATTGGATTAATAATCCTACCAATACCCATTATATTATTGGTAGTGTGGTTGGGCCTCATCCGTATCCCGATATGGTAGCCCGTTTTCAAAGTGTGATCAGTGCGGAAATCCGTAAGCAATTACTAGCGCAAACCGGCACCGAACTGCCAACGCATGTTATTGCTTGTGTGGGTGGTGGTAGCAATGCTGCTGGTGCTTTTTATCATTTTTTAGAAGAGCCTTCGGTACAAATTGTAGCAGTAGAAGCTGCTGGCCATGGGGTGCAAACCAACATGAGTGCCGCTACTACACAACTTGGTACACCCGGAATATTACATGGAAGTAAAAGTTTATTAATGCAAACACCAGATGGTCAGGTAATTGAGCCGCACAGTATTTCGGCGGGCTTAGACTATCCTGGTATTGGCCCCATGCATGCAAACTTGTATTCATCGGGAAGAGGTTTGTTTTTAAGTGCCACAGATGATGAAGCCATGGATGCTGCTTTTCATGTCAGTAAAACAGAAGGGATTATTCCAGCTCTAGAAACTGCACATGCTTTTGCAGCACTCGATCAAATAAAATGGAAGCCCACCGATACCGTTGTTATTTGTTTGAGTGGAAGAGGTGATAAAGATTTATCTACGTACATGCAAAAATTAGATTCATGACAAGACTAAAAAAATTATTTAATACCAAGTCATCAAAAGTATTAAACGTATACTGCACGGCTGGTTATCCGGCACTAGATAGTACACTTCCTATCATCGCTGCACTCGAAAAAAATGGTGCTGATTTAGTGGAGTTGGGTATGCCATATTCTGATCCATTAGCTGATGGGCCAGTGATACAGGAGAGTGGCGCTAGAGCGCTTGAAAATGGCATGTCTATTGAGGTTTTGTTTGATCAATTAAAATCATTAAGAGACACTAGTAATATACCTGTGGTGCTCATGGGTTATATGAATCCAGTGTTGCAATATGGTTTCGAAAAATTTTGTGCAGCAGCTGCAGCTGTGGGGGTGGATGGCCTTATTTTACCAGACATGCCTGCCTACGAGTTTGAAGCCAGCTATGGTGCAATTGTAAAAAAGCACGGGCTAGATTTTATATTTTTAGTAACGCCCGAAACACCCACTGAGCGTATTGTATATCTGGATTCCTTAAGTTCTGGTTTTTTATATGCAGTAAGTGCATCAGCTACAACAGGCTCTGCACTTAATTTTGATGCAGTTGATACCTATCTGCAAAAACTAAAACAGATGCAATTAATCAATCCTATTTTAGTTGGTTTTGGTGTAAAAGATGCGGCTTCATTTGAACTGGCTTCGAGGCATACGGCTGGCGCTATTATTGGGTCTGCGTATATTAAAGCGCTTGAAAATAGTGTAGACGTTACATCCACTACCGCTCAATTTTTATCATCTGTAATTGGTCAAAAGTAATATGAATGTTGCTATCGTAAAATACAATGCAGGAAACATATTATCTGTAACCTACGCACTTGAAAGGCTTGGTGTTAGCGCAGTTGTTACTGACAATGTGGAGCTATTGCAAAAAGCGGATCGTATTATTTTTCCGGGTGTTGGGGAGGCTAGTACTGCTATGACTTACTTAAAGGAAAGAAATTTAGATACCGTTATTAAATCATTGGAGCAGCCTGTACTAGGCATTTGTTTAGGCATGCAGTTGTTATGTTCCTATTCCGAAGAAAACAACACAACTTGTTTATCTGTATTTGATGAATCTGTTGTTTCTTTTTTACCCAATGGAACCGATAAAATCCCGCAGGTGGGATGGAATACAATAAGTGAGTATGGGTCACCATTGTTTAATGGCTTGGCGCCTGATGCTTATTGTTATTTTGTACACGGATATTATGCAGCTCTTGGACCTGACACTATAGCTACTACCCATTATATATTACCATACAGTGCAGCACTTCAAAAAAATAATTTTTATGGAGTTCAGTTTCATCCCGAAAAAAGCGCTGCTGTAGGAGAAAAAATATTACAAAACTTTTTAGATATTAAATAAGATGCAAATTATACCTGCTATAGATATTATTGATGGGAAATGTGTTCGTTTAACGCAGGGTGATTATGCGCAAAAAACCATTTACAACGAAAATCCATTGGAAGTGGCAAAAGCATTTGAAGATGCTGGAATTAAAAGGCTTCATTTGGTGGATTTAGATGGCGCTAAAGCAGGTGCTGTTAAAAACTGGAAAGTATTAGAGTCAATTGCACTGCACACAAAATTGGTGATTGATTTTGGAGGTGGTATAAAAACAGATCAGGATGTAGCACTTGTATTTGAGCGAGGTGCATCCCTAGCAACCATTGGTAGTATTGCTGTTGCCAATCCTGAACTTTTTTTAAACTGGGTAAGTACCTATGGAGCCCAAGCATTTTTTTTAGGCGCCGACGTAAAAGACAACCTTATCGCAGTAAATGGTTGGTTGAAAACTTCTGACATTTCTATCAATGATTTCATTGGTGGGTATATTAACCAGGGAATCACCAACATTTTTTGTACAGACGTTACAAAAGATGGGCGTTTAGAAGGGCCTTCTACCGTATTATATGAATCACTTTTATCGATGTTCCCTCAATTAAAATTAGTAGCAAGTGGTGGTGTTAGTTCGCTTCAAGATCTTGAAACGCTTGCTGGTATTGGTTGCGATGGAGCCATTGTGGGTAAGGCCATTTATGAGAACCGTATTTCACTAAAAGCTTTGCAGCAGTTTAACGCATAACTTAAAAGTATGTTAGCAAAAAGAATTATCGCTTGTTTGGATATTAAAAATGGGAGAACCGTTAAAGGGGTCAATTTCGAAAACATTCGTGACGCAGGTGACCCTGTAGAGCTAGGTGCATTTTATGCAGCAGCCGGCATAGACGAACTTGTTTTTTTAGACATCACAGCCACCAACGAAAAACGTAAAACACTCGCAGATCTAGCTAAAAAAATTGCAGCCGTTATTAATATTCCATTTACGGTGGGAGGCGGCGTTGCTAGTATTGAAGACGTGCGCGTACTGCTCCAAAATGGTGCAGATAAAATAGCCGTCAATTCTGCAGCATTTAAAAATCCGGAACTTGTGTCAGCATTAGCAAAGGAGTTTGGCAGCCAGTGTATTGTGGTGGCGATTGATACCAAACAAGAAGCGGATGGTGAATGGTATGTGTATTTAAATGGAGGCACAGTAGCTACCAAAACAACTTGCTTGGCCTGGGCGCAAGAAGTGGCAAAGCTCGGTGCTGGCGAAATTCTTTTAACCTCTATGAACCATGATGGTACCAAGGCAGGCTTTGCTTTAGATATTACAAGTGCCGTTTCAAAATCAGTTGCTATACCGGTTATTGCATCGGGGGGTGGCGGAACGATGGCGCATTTTGAGGATGTATTTACAAAGGGTGCCGCAGATGCTGCTTTGGCAGCCAGTATCTTTCATTTTAAGGAAATTGAAGTACATGCTTTAAAATCATATTTATTAGACAAAGGCTTGCCAATTAGGCTTTAATTTTTACTTTTACTACCAATTATGTTAGATAACATTGATTTTTCAAAATATACAGATGGACTTGTGCCCGCCATTGTTCAAGATATTGAAACCAGCAAGGTTTTAATGCTTGGATTTATGAATGCAGCTGCTATTAAAACAACTCTTTCAACCAAAAAAGTTACTTTTTTTAGTAGGTCTAAAAATAGGCTTTGGACAAAGGGAGAGGAGAGTGGTCACTTTTTGAATTACAAAGAAATGTTACTTGATTGTGATGCCGACACGCTTTTAATTAAAGCAGTTCCGGTTGGGCCTACTTGCCATAACGGAACGGATACATGCTGGGGGGAAGAAAACAATTCGGCTCATTTTTTAAGCTATTTAGAAACAGTTATTGCGAGTCGTAAAAATGATAGCCCTGAAACTTCTTATGTGGCTTCTTTGTTTTCTAAAGGGATTAATAAAATAGCGCAGAAAGTGGGTGAAGAAGCAGTAGAACTTGTGATTGAATCTAAAGATGACAATGATTTATTGTTTTTAAATGAAGCCTCTGATTTGCTTTTTCATTATTTAATTTTATTACAGGCAAAAGGATACAGTTTGCAGGATGTCATTGAAATATTAAAAAATAGACACAAAAAATAGACTCAAATATTTATTATGCGTAAATTAATTATATACACCCTTTCTCTTTTAATTGCTTTTCAATCTGCCAATGCTGCCGATTTTACTGTTACAGGAAAAATTAAGGGATTAACAAATGGCAGTACCGCAACGTTAAAAAATGTTTTTAATGGACAGGCGCTTGCTTCGGGAAATATTGCTGATGGGGTATTTGTTTTAAAAGGAACGGTGAATGAAGGTATGCTATTGCAACTATCGTTTTCTGCGGCACCTCAAATTAACATCGAAATGTTTATTGGAAATGAAGCTGTTGTTATAGAGGGTGATTTAGCTGCGCCAGATCAAATTAAATTAACTGGATCTATACTACACCAGACCTACGAGAAATTTAGAATACAGTTTGCACCTTTAAAAGACAAGCTTAACGCCATTGTGCCGCTTATTCAGGCAGAAACGGCACAAACGCCAAAGCGTGATTCACTCATTAATTTATTTAATAGTTATAAGCAAGTGCTTTTAAATGAAACGGTAGGATTTGCAAATGCCAACCCTGCTTCTGTTGTAAGTTCATTTGCACTTTTTGCTGTTGGGCCTTTATTTTCAGGGCCACAAGAATTAGAATCTACATTTAATACACTACAGCCTGCAGCTAAAAAAGGCTATTTTTCTGAAATGATTGTAAAGTCTGTGGGTGATGCTAAAATTGGACAAATAGGTTCTATGGCAACAGAGTTTACACAAAATGATCAAAATGGAAAGCCAATAAAGTTGTCTTCATTTAAGGGGAAGTATGTACTCATTGATTTTTGGGCTAGCTGGTGTAGACCTTGCAGACAAGAAAATCCAAATGTAGTTGCCGCCTATAATACCTACAAGTCTAAAAACTTTACGGTACTTGGTGTTTCTTTAGATCAGGATAAAAATAGTTGGATTCAGGCTATTGCAGCTGACAAACTCACGTGGACGCATGTTAGTGATTTAAAATACTGGAGTAATGAAGTGGCGCAGCTTTACCGAATTCAAAGTATACCTGCTAATTTGCTCATTGATCCTACCGGAAAAATTATTGGTAAAGATTTAAGAGGTGAAGATCTCTTGCAAAAACTGGCATCTATTTTAAAATAGGCTTGCGTAAGTTTCTGGGTCAAAACCAATCGCTATAATTTTACCCTTTTTTGTAACAATGGGTCTTTTGATGAGGCTCGTATTTTCTTGTAGCACGGCTACGGCTGAAGTTGCTTTTGCGCACTTTGCTTGATCTGCGGGGCTTAATTTCTTGTAGGTTGCAGATTTTGTATTTACAATCAATGTAAAATCTTGTTGAGACATCCAATCTTTAAGTAAGGTTGCCGTTACCCCTTCTTTTTTGTAGTTATGAAACACATATTCAATTTTGTGTTTTGTAAACCAGTCTAAACTCTTTTTTACAGTGTCGCAGTTGGGTATGCCGTAGATCGTTAACATGATGACCGAATTTACCTGTAAAATTAACCAATTAGCCCTTATTATTTCTCATCTTGCTAATAAAGATTTATTTTGTAATCGATACTATGAAGTCTTTTTTATGCATAATGAGTGCCTTGTTTTTTTGTATACAAGGTTATAGCCAAAAACCAGCTCCTGGATCCAGTCGTATGATGGGGCTTATTATTGGCAATGTATTAGATGCAGGTACTAGTAAGCCTTTGTCATTTGCTAGTATCCAATTAAAAAAAATGTCAGATACGGTTGTGGCGTTTCAGGTTGTATCTGATAAAAATGGTGCTTTTGAGTGTTTGAATTTGTCTTTTGGTTACTACAAGCTAAAAGTAACGATGGTGGGTTACGCGGATCTTACATTAGATAGTATTTATTTAAGGGAAGAGCGTTATGATTTTAATTTAGGTGATGTAAAATTAAATATATCAGGTTCGGCTAGTTCCGAAGTCATTGTATATGCCGAAAAGCCACTCATAGAAAATAAGGATGATAAAATCATTTTTAATGTGGGCGAAAGTGCGTTAAGTGGAGGTGCTACCACTGCTGAGCTTCTAAAAAACATGCCGCTTATTAACAACGACCCCAATGGTAAAATTTTACTAAAAGGAAAAGAGCCGCGTATACTCATTGATGATAAGCCCACCGATTTAAATGCGCAACAACTCCAGGATTTGTTAGAAAGCCTGCCAGGCAATAGTATTGACAAAATTGAGGTCATGACAACGCCTCCACCTCAATATGCAACAGAAACAGGGGGTGTCATTAATATTGTTACTAAAAAAGGTAAAATTGGATGGGTTGGAAGAGTGAGCGTGAGTGCTGGAACAAGAGGAGAATCTGCCGCATCAGCTAATGGTAGCTACCGCAATCAAAAACTTGTATTGAATTTAAATGGGGGTGTAGGGGTAAGTACCATAACCGGTAATGGTTATTCTAAAAGAGAAAATATTTATAGAGATTCTGTAAATTATTTTAACACACAAAATAGGTTTACCAATTTTTCATCGAGGCCTAATTTTAGGGCACAAGCCGATTATGAAATAGACAAGCAGCACATTTTATCACTCACGTATCAGCTCAATCCAAATTCTTTTGATAATAATTCTAATAACACCTATACCAATATTAATAACCAACAGCAAATTTACCGTTTAAGCAATCGAAACAATCATAGTGTTGGAGGAGGTGTCAATCATGTCTTGTCAGGAAGTTACAATATCAAACAAAAAACAGGCCCAGGATATTTGCGCTTTATTGGAAATGCCAACTTATCTAATAGCAATTCAGATAAATTATTTTTTCAACAGTTTTTATTCCCCGATAAAACACCTACTGGGGTTGATTCTACGCAGCGTCAACGCTTTAATACCGATAATAATTCGGCGTCACTACGCATAGATTTTCTACGACCTTTAAAATCCAAGCAACATAATTTTAATGCGGGGGTTTCTGTTTTAAATTCATGGTATCATGGACGCGTTAACACACAGTTTTTTCGTAAGCAAGACCAAGTATTTACTACCAATGATCTATTAAGCAACGATTTTACCAATACGCAACTCGTAGCAACAGCAAGGGCAGGGTTATCGTACAATTTTAAAAGCAAGTACCGATTATCCTTTGGCGTGCAAGCCGAGTATACCAATTTGCAGTTTGTTTTTTTAAAGGGTAATGCCAGTGATGTAGACAATGGGTATGTAAACCTATTGCCAAATTTCACTTTACGTAAAGAGTTTTCCAAAGAGATGAACACAACCCTTGTGTATAGGGCTACCATTAGACGTCCTGGCATTGGCGAGTTAAACCCCAATATCGATTATAGTGATCCTTATAATATTAGATTTGGCAATCCTTATCTAGAGCCTACACTATCAAATAACTACGATTGGAATTTTAGTTATGTTAAGGGTAAGTATTATGTAAATACATCACTGGGGTATAATCAATTAAAGCAGGTATTTAATAGTATTCGTACTTTACAAGCAGGTGGTAAAACCGAAGTGACTTGGAAAAATATTGCAGATAGACGTGAATATGAAGCTAGTGCCTGGGGTGGATATACATTTACCAAAAAGTTTAGAATGAATGGGAGTGCAGGGTATACATTCAATCAGTACGGAGCTGCAGAAAAGCTCTTATACAAGTACCGTGATGGTGCCACTTTTTATACAAGTCTCAATTATAATTTCACACCAAGCAACCTGCTTAGTTTTGAAGGAACAGCGCGCTATAATAATTTTGCAGATCCACAAGGTAGGAGTAGGAGTAATTTGACGGTTAACCTTGGCGTACAACGTAAGTTTTTAGACCGCCGCTTAATTGTTTCTATTAATATTATTGATCCAACAACACAGCAGCAATTTCAAACCTTTGCTTACGGGGCCAATTTTAATTTAGAATCCTTTAGTTCTAGTAATACAAGAAATTATAGAATTGCAGTGAGTTATCAATTAAACAAAGTGGTTACAAAACCTATTAAACCCTTGCAGAAAGCCAGCTCTCGCAAATAGGTATCATCCAGTTACTAATCAATTCTTTTTTAGTGCCTACTGTATTGTTAAAATAGAAAGTAGTTGGGCTAATATGATTATTTGATACCGCGTATTTCATTTGTGCGAGTGGTAATAGTTCAATTTTATCCTTTACTAAAAAGGCTAGCATTTGTCTATCAAATAAATTGACTTTGCAAAGGGCCTCAATTTGTTTGATGGTTCTAAATAAACTATCGGTGCTGCAACCACCTACGGTTGCCTCCGTTTCATCAGCCATGACAATAATAAATTGTCCAAAAAATAAATTAGCATAACCGTTAACCTCTTTGCCATGACTTTTCCATCCGCTGCAATGATCATTTAAAATAGTTTCAATTTCAAAAGCTTCCGACATGCTAAATAACCTGCTGCTTTGAAAAATCCAAACACGGGCATTATCATTAAAATGGGAAGGGATATGCGCTTCAATAGAAAAATTCATCATTCAATATTTTAATTATGCCATACTTTCTGCAATGAGCTCTGCTATATCTAACACGGCCATTTCATTTTCCTTTTCTTTATTTTTTATCCCGTCCGTCATCATAGTATTACAAAACGGACATGCCGATGCAATAATTTGTGCCCCTGTTGCCACGGCTTCTTCGGCCCTTTCTATATTAATTCTAGTGGTGCCTGCTTCTTCTTCTTTAAACATTTGTGCACCGCCTGCGCCACAGCATAGTCCGTTAGAGCGGCATCTTTTCATTTCAATAAGTTCTGCGTCTAATATTTCTAAAACTTTTCGTGGGGCTTCATAAATATTATTAGCACGTCCTAAATAACAGCTGTCATGGTAAGATATTTTTTTACCTTTAAATGCACCGCCTTCTTTTAAAATAATTTTCCCTTCGTTGATCAAGGATTGTAATAGCGTTGTATGGTGTATCACTTCATAATTTCCACCTAATTCAGGATATTCGTTTTTGATGGTATTAAAACAGTGCGGACAAGTAGTAATAATTTTTTTCACACCATAAGCATTCATTACCTGAATATTTTGGTAAGCCATCATTTGAAATAAAAACTCGTTACCTGCTCTTCTTGCAGGATCACCAGTGCACGCTTCTTCTTTACCTAAAACGGCATAACTAATACCTACTTTATCTAAAATGAGCGCAAAAGCTTTTGTTATTTTTTGTGCTCTTTGATCAAAACTTCCAGCACAACCTACCCAAAATAAGTATTCTGGCATTGT
>CAMAQW010000032.1 GCA_945860335.1 Sediminibacterium ginsengisoli
CATGATCCAAAACCTTCTTTATCCATTTGAGCCACCATGTTTTGTACCCTTGTAGTACGCTCAGGTGCACCTTGTGGTAATAAAGCGAGGTGAGAAACTTTTGCACTTAAAAATAGCATCGCAGAACTGTTTTTACAAGCTGCTACACAAGCACCACATCCAATACACATGGCTGCTGCAAATGCGTCGTCTGCTTTTTGCTTTTCGATAGGTAAAGTGTTACCATCTACTGCATTACCGGTGTTAACGCTAATATAACCACCAGCCTGAATGATTCTATCAAATGCAGAACGGTCAACCATCAAATCTTTAATCACCGGAAAAGCATCTGCTCTCCATGGTTCTACAACAATCGTGTCTCCATCTTTAAAGGCACGCATGTGTAATTGACAAGTTGTATTTGCTTGCCAAGGACCATGTGGTTTACCATTAATATACATAGAGCATGAACCACAAATACCTTCTCTACAATCATGGTCAAAAGCAACCGGATTTTCTCCGTCTTTGATTAATTGTTCGTTAAGTACGTCAAACATTTCTAAGAAACTCATTTCAGAAGAAATATTTTCTACGCGGTACATTTTAAAAGTACCCTTTGTGTTTTTATTTTGTTGTCTCCAAACTTTGAGGTTCAGATTCATGTTGTAATGTTCCATTTCAAGAAAATTGAAAAGTTGATAGATCGTTTACTAATGATTATTTGTAGTTACGTTGTGAAGGTTTAATCACTTCGTACTTTAATTCTTCTTTGTGTAATTCCCAGTTGTGCTCACCTTTAAACTCCCAAGAAGCTACATACATAAAGTTTTCATCGTCTCTTAATGCTTCACCATCTTCTGTTTGGTATTCTTCTCTAAAGTGACCACCACAACTTTCGTTACGGTTTAAGGCGTCTACACACATAAGTTCACCTAGTTCAATAAAGTCGGCAACGCGGTTGGCTTTATCAAGCTCTGGGTTCATCTCATTAATTTCTCCAGGAATTCTTACGTCAGACCAGAATTCTTTTTTAAGCGCTTGCACTTCTGCAATCGCTTGCTTTAAGCCTTCTGCGTTACGTGCCATTCCGCACTTATCCCAAATAATTTTTCCTAAACGTTTATGGAAGCTCTCTACAGTTTGCGTTCCTTTAATATTCATTAACTGCTCAATTCTTGTAAGCACCGCTTTTTGAGCTTCTTCAAATGCAGGGTGGTTGGTATCAAGTCCTGTGCTATAAATTTCATCCGCTAAATAATTACCAATTGTGTAAGGAATTACAAAGTATCCATCTGCTAAACCTTGCATAAGTGCACTTGCACCAAGGCGGTTAGCACCGTGTTCACTAAAGTTAGCTTCACCTAAAGCATATAAACCAGGAACCGTAGTTTGTAATTCGTAGTCTACCCAAAGTCCACCCATGGTGTAGTGAACAGCTGGGTAAATACGCATTGGAACTTCGTATGGATCTTCACCAGTGATTTTTGCATACATGTCAAATAGGTTGCCATATTTTTCTTTCACAACCTCTTTACCCATGGCAATGATTTGCTCTTGGCTTACATTTTCTAAACCTTGCTTACCTGCTTCAATTTTACCATAACGTAAAATAGCTGCAGCATAATCTAAGTAAACAGCTTGCTTAGAAGTACCCACACCATAACCTGCATCACATCTTTCTTTGGCAGCTCTTGATGCCACGTCACGTGGTACAAGGTTACCAAATGCAGGGTATCTGCGCTCTAAATAATAATCTCTTTCTTCTTCAGGAATATCTACCGCTTTGCGTGTTTCATTTAAATTTTTAGGCACCCAAATACGTCCGTCATTTCTGAGTGATTCAGACATGAGTGTTAATTTAGACTGATGGTCTCCACTAACTGGAATACAGGTTGGGTGAATTTGTGTAAAGCATGGGTTGCTAAACAAAGCACCTTGACGGTGTGCCTTCCAAGCGGCAGTAACATTCGAGCCCATTGCATTAGTAGATAAATAAAACACGTTACCATATCCCCCCGTACATAATAATACAGCGTGACCAAAATGCTTTTCTAAATTACCAGACACTAAATCACGTGCAATAATACCTCTTGCTTTACCATCAATTTTTACGACTTCTAGCATTTCGTGACGGCTGTACATTTTTACATTACCAAGTGCCACCTGACGCTCTAAAGCTTGGTACGCACCAATTAGTAATTGCTGACCTGTTTGGCCCGCCGCATAAAACGTACGTTGAACCTGCGTACCGCCAAAAGAACGGTTGCTTAATAGTCCACCATATTCACGTGCAAAAGGAACACCTTGTGCAACGCACTGATCAATAATATTAACACTCACTTCGGCAAGGCGGTGAACGTTTCCTTCACGCGCACGGTAGTCTCCACCTTTAATGGTATCGTAGAATAATCTAAATACACTGTCACCATCATTCTGATAGTTTTTAGCGGCGTTGATACCACCTTGCGCTGCAATTGAGTGCGCACGGCGAGGAGAGTCCTGAAAACAAAACGCTTTTACCTTATAACCAAGTTCACCTAAAGATGCAGCAGCAGAAGCACCAGCTAAACCAGTACCTACTACAATCACTTCTAGTTTACGTTTATTAGCCGGGTTAACAAGTTTGCAATGTCCCTTGTAATCTTCCCATTTTTTTTCGAGGTTTCCGGCAGGTATTTTTGAATTAAGCATATGCTTAGAAATTTAAATTGAGTGATAATTATTTGATCCAACCAAAATAAAAACTGAGTGGCATCAGTGCAAATAATAAAGGCACGATGATGGAAAATCCAACGCCCACACTGTTAATTAAACCACTAATTTTTTTGTTGTGGATACCAATCGTTTTAAAAGCACTTTGAAATCCGTGTAATAAATGATACGCAAGTGAGCCACACGCTAATACATAGAGCGCAACGATTAGTGTGTTACCTACAAATACGTTTCTCATTTCGGCATATAAGTTGTGGTGCATTACACCATTGTATTCTACTTCGGCAAGTGCTTGAACAGTTCCAATACCACCAAGTCTACTCGGCGTCCAAAAATGATAAATGTGCATCACTAAAAACATAAGTAGGAGCGTACCTAGTATGGCCATACTTCTGCTATACCATTTACTACCATCAGCGTATGCAACAGCATATCCTGTACTTCTTTTTTTACGATTTTCTAGCGTTAATAAATAACCCTGAAAAATGTGCAAGAAGAAACCAGCAAAAAGACCAATTTCTAAAATTCTTGGAAGCACATTGCTACCCATAAAGTGTGCCACTTTGTTAAACATTTGCCCCTGATCGTTAGGATCATAGGCAGCTGCCCAAATACAAGCATTAAGCCCCACATGCACAATTAAAAAGAGCACTAGAAATATTCCAGTAAAACCCATCACCAATTTTTTACCAACCGATGATGTAAAGACTTGTTTCCAGGTCATAATGAACGTTTTGTGTTTTTAAAATCGGTGCAAAAATAGCACAGGAAACGATGCCTTTCTCTAATCGAGCAACTTTTTTCGCAGGACTAATACACATCTTTAAACAGTATAATCGCCGTTTACATAAAAAGAGCCCCTATAAACCGTTAAGAACTGTATTTTTGGCCCATGTTTAAGCTACTAGGGATATTATGGAATAGTTTTAGGATGGCCATCCAAGAGCTGAGGGTAAATAAGCTCAGGACCTTCCTTTCTTTGTTTGGAATTACCATTGGTATTTTTTGCATCATTGGTGTACTAGCAACAGTAGATAGTTTAGAACGCAAAGTTCAAAACGATATTAAATCTTTTGGTAACAACACTATTTACATTGATAAGTGGAGTTATGCAGGCGGACCCGATTATCCTTGGTGGAAATATATCAAGCGTCCAGTGCCAAAAATTGAAGAAATGCGTTTTGTAAAAGCAAAATGTGACCTCGCTGCAAATACTTCATTTTTTTGTTCCTCTAACGTAAACGTAAGTTATTTAAATAGTATTTTAAGTGGTGTAAGTATCTATGGTATTACCGAAGATTTTAACAGCATCCAAACCCTGGATATCGCTGCTGGACGCTATTTGAACGAATCTGAATTTTTAAGAGGTTCCACTTCTACGGTCATAGGAAATTTGGTGGCCGAAGAATTATATGGTGGTGCACAAAAAGCAGTGGGTAAACAAATTACTTACAACGGAAAGCATTTATATATTGTAGGTGTCATTAAAAAGCAAGGTCAAAGTTTAGTTGATGGATTTAATTTTGATGAGTGTATAATCACCTCGTACAGGTATTTTTCAGGGGTGTATAATCCAGATAATTCCAGCCCTTATATAATGGTGCAGGGTAAGCCGGGTGTTTCATCTGCAGCACTTGCCGAAGAGTTACGTGGCGTAATGCGCCAGCTACGTAGGTTAAGCCCTAGTGAGGAGGATGATTTTTCTTGTAACGATGTGGCACAGTTTAGTGAAGTAGTGGGCGGATTTTTTGGAAAAGTAACCGCAGGCGGATGGGCCATTGCAGGCCTTAGTTTAATTGTAGGAGCATTTGGAGTTGCCAATATTATGTTTGTGACCGTTCGTGAAAGAACCAGTCAAATTGGGCTTAAAAAGGCCCTCGGCGCAAAACGCCGTACCATTTTAACTGAATTTTTATTGGAGAGCGCGTTCCTATGTATTTTAGGTGGACTCTTTGGTTTAATACTGGTATGGCTTCTTGCGATGGGGCTAACTGCTGTGCTGCCGTTCCCCATATTTATCGCACCTAATATTGTATTTTTGGCGCTAAGCATTTGTATTATTTTGGGCATTGTATCGGGTATTATTCCAGCATCTATTGCTGCTAAAATGGATCCGGTGGTTGCCATTAGAACCAAATAATTAGAACCCATTAGTAATGTCGGTAACCATTTTAGCCATCGAATCTTCTTGTGACGAAACATCTGCATCAGTATGTGTAGATGGGGCTATTTTATCCAACTTTATTGCCAACCAAACGGTGCATGAAACCTTTGGTGGTGTGGTGCCAGAACTTGCGAGTAGGGCACACATGCAAAATATTGTTCCCGTAGTTGATACGGCATTACAAAAAGCATTTCCAGAAATTACAACAAGTGCAGAGCGCCTTCAAAAGCTTGATGCCATTGCGTTTACGCAGGCCCCCGGTTTAATTGGAAGTTTGCTGGTAGGCGCGCAGTTTGCAAAATCATTGGCACTTAGTTTACAAAAACCACTCATTGCGGTGCATCATATGCAGGCGCACGTGCTGGCAAATTTAATTCCTGAACACCGTCCAAGTTTTCCATTTTTATGTTTAACCGTAAGTGGTGGGCACACACAAATTGTACTTGCGAGTAGCCCCACTAATCTCAAAATTATTGGTGAAACAATTGATGACGCAGCAGGCGAGGCCTTTGATAAATCTGCAAAATTATTAGGGCTTCCATACCCTGGTGGGCCGTTAATTGATAAGTATGCAAAATCCGGTAATCCGCTCGCATTTAAATTTGCAGAACCTCAAATTCCGGAACTCAATTTTAGTTTTAGTGGATTAAAAACCTCCATCTTATATTTTTTGCAAAAGCAGGAGCCTGGTTTGATTGAAGCCAACCTAAACGACTTGTGCGCCTCCGTGCAGCATGCTATTGTAACCATTCTAATTAAAAAGCTTCAGAAAGCGGTGGTGCAAACAGGCGTTAAACAGGTATGTATTGCGGGTGGCGTAAGCGCTAATAGTGGCCTACGAAACGCACTTGTGGAAGCTGGTAAAAAGTACAAATGGGAACCTTTTGTACCTCCATTCGAATATTGCACAGACAACGCCGGTATGATTGCCATAACGGCTTATTATCAGTATTTTGCGGGCCAGTTTACAAGTTTGGACGCGAGCCCTAGTGCGCGGGCTGTTTGGGCGTAAAACGCCAGGCTATAGATTGACTCTATATATTACCCATTTATTTTAGCGGATTTATTGCAGCATTAATTGTAATTTTGCGCCCTCAAACCCTGATTCATCCTATGATTAGTGCTAGAAATATTACCCTCGCTTATGGTAAGCGCGTACTTTTTGACGAAGTAAATATCAATTTCATCAAAGGGAATTGTTATGGCGTTATTGGTGCCAATGGTGCCGGTAAGTCTACGTTTTTAAAAATCCTTAGTGGAGAAATTGAACCCAACAAAGGAACCGTAGATATTACGCCAGGTGAGCGTATGAGCTTTTTAAAGCAAAACCAATTTGAATTTGATACCTGTACGGTTTTAAATACCGTGCTCATGGGCCACAAAAAAATGTGGGAAGTGATGCACGAGCGTGAAGCGATTTATGCCAAAGCAGATTTTTCTGAAGAAGATGGTTTACGTGCAGGGGAACTTGAAGCAGAGTTTGGTGAAATGGGTGGTTACACAGCAGAAAGTGACGCCGCAACATTATTAAGTAGCCTTGGTATAAAAGATGATATGCATGCAAGTGCTATGCAAGATATTCCGTCTAATATGAAAGTGCGTGTGTTATTAGCGCAAGCATTATTTGGTAACCCGGATATCTTATTACTCGATGAGCCTACCAACGGACTAGACATTGAAACCATTGGTTGGTTAGAAAACTTTTTAGCAGAATACGAAAATATTGTACTCGTTGTAAGTCACGACAGACACTTCTTAGACACTGTGTGTACGCACGTTGCAGACGTTGATCGTGCAAAAATAAAAACCTTTACAGGTAACTATACTTTCTGGTACGAGTCTTCTCAATTAATGAGTAGACAAGTAAATGATAAAAATAAAAAGGTAGAAGAGAAGCGTCAAGCGCTTATCGATTTCATTGCCCGATTCTCTGCAAATGCTTCTAAAAGTAAGCAAGCAACTTCTAGAAAAAAGGCTTTGGAAAAATTAACCATCGAAGAAATTGAACCGTCTAACCGTAAATATCCAGGTATCATTTTCCAACCACTTCGTGAAGTTGGAAATCAGATTTTGAACGTGGAGAATTTGAAAAAAACAGTGGATGGCAGAACCCTATTTGATAAAGTAACTTTTAGCGTTAACAAGAACGAGAAAATTGCTTTTATAAGTAAGGATCCATCTGCGGTAACGCATTTCTTTGATGCCATCAACGAAATTACGGTTCCGGATGCAGGTAAATTTGAGTGGGGTACCACCATCACCAAAGCCTATTTACCCGTAGAAAATGGAGAATTTTTTACCGAGGGATTAAACTTAATGTACTGGTTAAGACAATTTGTACCTGCGCACGTAACAGACGCCGACGAACCTTTTATCAGAGGATTTTTAGGTAAAATGTTGTTTAGCGGAGACGATATCATGAAAAAAACCAATGTATTAAGTGGAGGAGAAAAAGTGCGTTGTATGGTAAGCCGTATGATGCTTCAAAATCCAAACCTTATCATTTTGGATCAACCTACCAATCACCTCGACCTAGAAAGTATCCAAAGTTTCAACGAAGGATGTATTAGTTTCCCGGGTGTTGTGCTCTTAACTTCTCACGATCATACGTTTATGCAAACTGTGGCAACACGTATCATTGAGTTAACGCCAAAAGGTATTATTGATCGATTAATGACTTTTGACGAGTATATGGAAGACAAACGCGTGCAGGAATTGAGGGCAGAGATGTATAGCTAAGTAGCTGAAAATGAATAAAATAGGGTGTAAATAGCCCGCAACAGATAAATTATTTAAAAAAAGGGATTTTCGTATTGGTAATTTGAAGCATTTCCTTACCTTTGCCGTCCCGAAAAAAAATAGCGTCATGGCAAGAGTATGTCAAGTTACAGGTAAAAAGCCGATTGTTGGAAATAGTGTTTCACACTCTAACATCAAAACAAAGCGTCGTTTCTTACCTAATTTACAGAAAAAGCGTTTCTTTTTTGCTGAAGAAGACCGTTGGGTTTACCTAAAGGTTTCTACCGATGCATTAAGAACGATCAATAAAAATGGTTTAGCATCAGTAATCAAAGAAATGAGATTAAAAGGCGCTAAAATCTAATTTACAATAACAAAGTAAACGACCAATACAATGGCAAGAAAAGGCAATAGAGTACAGGTTATTTTGGAGTGTACAGAGCACAAGGCTACAGGTCTTGCTGGTACAAGCCGTTATATCACTGTAAAAAACAAGAAGAATACGCCTGAGCGTATGGAGTTAAAGAAATTTAACCCAATCATGAAAAAAGTAACTGTTCATAAAGAAATTAAATAGTCATGGCAAAAGCTGCATCGAAAAACGCGAAAGTAAAAGATCTTAAGGCTTCTGCAGAAGCTAAAAACTGGACTAAAGTAATTAAGGCTGTAAGAAGCCCTAAAACTGGTGCCTATACTTTTAAAGAAAACATTGTTCACAAAGACAAGGTGAACGATTTCTTAAAAGAGAAATAGTTTCAATACTTAAACTCATTCATAAAGCTTTCTCCTCATCGGGAAGGCTTTTTGTATTTTTACAAGTCAAATTACTACTATGGGATTTTTAGGAAAGCTTTTTGGAATCAAAGAGAAGGAGAGTTTAGACCAGGGTTTGCAACAAACCAAGGAAGGCTTCTTTGCTAAAATCACAAAAGCCATTGCGGGCAAGAGCACCGTTGATGACGAAGTACTAGATAACCTCGAAGAAGCGCTCATTGGTGCCGACGTAGGAATGGAAACCACCATTCAAATTATTGAAAGAGTAGAAAAAAGAGTTAAGCAAGATAAATACATGAATACAAGCGAGTTAAACGCTCTATTGCAACAAGAAATTGAAGCAATACTTGTAGATGCCCCTGAACCTGAATACAAAGACTTTACCATTCCGGTAGGTAAAAAGCCCTATGTTATTTTAGTAGTGGGCGTTAATGGCGTGGGAAAAACCACCACCATTGGTAAACTCGCCAACAACTATAAAAAGGCAGGTAACCAGGTTGTACTAGGTGCCGCAGATACCTTTAGAGCTGCAGCCACCGAGCAGCTAACCATTTGGAGTGAACGCGTGGGTGTACCCATTGTTAAGCAAACCATGGGAGCCGATCCTAGTGCCGTTGCTTTTGATACGGTAACCAGTGCCGTTTCTAAAAATGCCGATGTGGTGATTATTGACACAGCCGGTCGTTTGCACAACAAGCTTCATCTGATGGATGAGCTAGGTAAAATTAAGCGTGTGATTCAAAAGGTGATACCCGGCGCTCCACACGAAGTAATGCTCGTATTAGATGGTTCTACAGGTCAAAATGCCTTAGAGCAGGCCAAGCAGTTTACGGCAACCACCGAGGTAACCGCTTTATCCATTACCAAACTTGATGGTACCGCTAAAGGCGGCGTGGTGCTTGCCATTGCCAATCAATTCAAAATTCCGGTAAAATATATTGGGGTAGGCGAAAAAATTGATGACCTTATCATTTTTGATAAGCACGAATTTGTAGACAGCCTATTTAAAGGTGTAACGAACAGCTAATCCACCCCAACCGCCTTCAAAATAGGTATGTCCCACTAGGTTAAATGAGGGCTGCCAATCAAAACTAACAGCTAGGGGCGCGTTTGGTATCTTATAGTCTAGACCTAATACACCATCTACGCCAATGGCAAATACAGCCGTGCTAGGCGGGTTTCTGAGCCTCCAACTGTTATTCCAAAGGCCAAAGTGTCCACCGCCGCCCACATACCACTGTAGGCCCTCTGCATTGGCTATGGGCATATGCTTTTCATATAAACCCGTTAATCTAAAGCCGTCTTCGTTAAAATACGCGAGTAATTCTTTGGCGATAGACTCATTTACATACTGCTTATAGGTAATGGCCCCGGGGTATACTTTAACGCCAATCGATTGAAGCATAGGTTTTGTAGATTGGGCGCCCGCGGCAAAAGCGGCTATTAAAAGGCTTGCGGTAAAAAGTAGTTTTTTCATAAAGGGGGTTTGAAAATACCCTACAAAAATAATTATCAATTACTGAAAGAATAGTTAAGGTTGCTCTTTAATAATTATTTAGGTTTGTAGTATGCATGATTTTAAAGAATTGGTAGCCGAGTTTGGAACCCGTTTTGGGGTGGCACAATTTCCGGCGGCCCCTGCAAGCCTGTATGAACCTGGCGAATATTTTTTAAGTATTGGCGGTAAAAGAATTAGACCCATTTTATGTGTGCTCGGTAATGAGCTTTTTAGTGAGATCAGCGAAGACGCCTGGTCACTTGCCACAGCCATTGAGTTATTTCACAATTTTACCCTCATTCATGACGATATGATGGATGCTGCTTCGTTAAGGCGCGGCATGCAAACAGTCCATACAAAATATGGCGACAATACCGCGCTCTTAACAGGCGATGTCATGCTCATTAGAGCCTACGAAAAATTACAAAACATTAACCCCGCCTATTTACCTAAAATATTAAGCCTCTTTAATACAACAGCAAGAGAAGTGTGCGAAGGTCAGCAACTGGATATGGATTTTGAAAAAATGCCATCGGTAACACTGGACGCATACATACATATGATTACCCTTAAAACTTCGGTGCTACTTGCGGCTAGTTTAGAAATGGGGGCCATATTAGGAGGTGCCACGCCAAATAATTGCAAACACTTGTATGAGTTTGGAAAAAACCTAGGTATTGCTTTTCAAATTCAAGACGATTATTTAGACGCTTTTGGCGATCCTGAAAAATTTGGTAAAGAAGTAGGCGGCGATATCAGACAAAATAAAAAAACCTTTTTACTACTGCACGCTTTAGAAGTGGCAACACCTGATCAGCGCGCAAAGCTTGATACGCTACTAGCTAGTACTGGTCCGGATAAAGTACCACAGGTGCTGGAATTATTTAAGGCTTGTAATGTAGATGCTTGGGCTATCGAACTCAAAGAAAAATATTTGCAAATGGCACTTGCTAATTTAGAAGATATTGCTGTTACCAGTACTCGAAAGTCGGCACTATTAGCACTTGCCAATTATTTAATGCAACGTGAAAATTAATTTTACATTTTATTACGCATACTAAACGCAATTTTTAGCGCATGTCAAATTCTTTATTTAGAAAAAAATCAATTGCAAAAATCAATGCCGATGCTGCAGCAGCAGACGGGCATGACTCGGGACTTAAAAAAATATTAGGCGTTAAGGATTTAACTTTTATGGGTATTGCTGCCGTAATTGGGGCAGGTATATTTTCAACCATTGGTACGGCTGCATTTAATGGCGGTCCGGGTATATCCCTATTATTTGTTATTACAGCTATCACCTGCGGATTTAGTGCCCTTTGTTACGCCGAGTTTGCAAGTAGGGTGCCTATTGCAGGTAGTGCTTACACCTATGCTTATGTTTCATTTGGTGAAGTAGTGGCATGGATTATTGGTTGGGCACTAATACTTGAATATGCTATTGGTAATATTGTAGTTGCTATTAGTTGGAGTGGATATTTTAATAATTTACTAGAAGGATTTAATATTCATTTACCAGGATGGCTTTCTACCAATACGGCCAACGCACAAAGTGGTTATGACGAAGCGGTAAAAGCATTAGCTGATGGCGCAACACTTGAAAGCCTGGGTAGACATGCAAAAACGGGTTATGATGCTATTGTGAATGCACCCGTTATAGCCGGTATAAAATTTATTATCAATATACCTGCTTTTGTAATTGTAATGCTAATTACAGCACTTGCGTATGTAGGTATTAAAGAGAGTAAGAAAACAACCAATTACATGGTGATCTTTAAAATTGCGGTGATTATTTTTGTAATTGTTATGGGCTTCTTTTATGTAGACACCAATAACTGGGATCCGTTTTTACCCAATGGATTTACAGGTGTACTAGCAGGTGTATCTGCTGTGTTTTATGCCTACATTGGTTTTGATGCCATTTCAACCACCGCAGAGGAATGTAAAAATCCGCAACGTGATTTACCACGCGGTATGATTTACTCATTAATTATTTGTACGGTTCTTTATATTTTAATTGCGCTGGTATTAACCGGCATGGTTAACTACACTGAATTAAAAGTAGACGATCCACTCGCTTATGTGTTCCAAAAACTCCACCTCAATAAAATTGGGTACTTGATTTCGGTGAGTGCTGTTGTGGCAACAACAAGTGTACTTCTTGTTTTTCAATTAGGACAACCTCGTATTTGGATGAGCATGAGTAGGGATGGACTCTTACCTAAAAAGTTTGCGCAAGTGCATCCTAAATTTGGTACGCCTTCTTTTGCAACCATTGTTACTGGATTTTTAGTAGGGATTCCTTCACTGTTTGTATCAAGTTCTACCATGACCGATTTAACTAGTATTGGAACACTCTTTGCCTTTGTGCTGGTTTGTTTTGGTGTACTCGTACTTCCGCGTATGGCTAAAGAAGCGGGTAGTAGTGCATTTAGGCTTCCTTATTTAAATGGACAGTTTATTATTCCTGCTATTGTTGCTGTGTTTGTTTATTTTTCAATGAACCGCATTTCGGAAGCGTTTGCTAATTATGCCAACGAAGGGTTTCAAGAAATTTTATTTTTACTCTTTATTTTTATAGCAGTTGTAACCGGCGTATTAAGTTTTGTAAGAAAATATTCGGTGATACCAGTAGTAGGTGCACTTTGCTGCCTCTATTTAATGATTGAAATACC